>NZ_JBEZDL010000014.1:0-215547 GCF_040648295.1 Amycolatopsis sp. NPDC049159 | reverse complement strand
CTTCGCTGCCTGGGCACGGTTGTGCCGGCGGGGTCGGCCTCGCGGGCCGGCTGGGCTGTCGGCTTCCGCGGCCTGGGTGGCCGGTCCGGAAGTGCAGTTGGCCTTCGCTGCCTGGGCACGGTTGTGCCGGCGGGGTCGGCCTCGCGGGCCGGCTGGGTTGTCGGCTTCCGCGGCCTGGGTGGCGGGTCCGGAAGTGCAGCTGGCCTTCGCTGCCCGGGCAGGGTTGTGCAGACCCGGGCAGGCCTCACGGGGCTGGCTGGGCTGAGTCGGCTTCCGCGGCCCGGGGTGGCCGGTCCGGAACTGCAGTCGGCTTTCGCAATCGCGGCAGGTTGTGCCGGTGGGGTCGGCCTCGCGGCCCGGCTGGGCTGTCGGCTTCCGCGGCCTGGGGTGGCCGGTTCGGCACTGCAGCCGATCTTCGCCGCTTGGGCAGGGTTGTGCCGGTGGGGTCGTCCTCGCGGGCTGGCTGGCCTGGGGCGGCTTCCGCGGCCTGAGGGTGGCCGGTTCGGCACCGCAGCCGATCTTCGCCGCTTGGGCAGGGTTGTGCCGGCGGGTAGCTTCCACAGCCCGGGTGGGATGGCCAGTCCAGCACTGCAGCCGCCCTTCGCCGCCGGGGCAGGGATGCGCCGGCCGGGCCGGCCTCACGGGCCGGCTGGCCCGGGGCCGCTTCCGCCGCCCAAGTAGCCAGGCCAGAACCCCCAGCCACCCGCCTCCGGCCCGGGCCGGGGTTCAACCCGGGCCCCGCCCGATCAAGCAGCCTGGTCGCCGAGCTCCTCGCCCTCCTGGCGGCCGCTCGCGAACTCCCTCAGCCGGGCCGCCACCTCGCCCTCGCGGGCCGGGGAGTACGTGCTGTGCCCAGGGTGGACCGCCACATAGCGGACCATCCCGTCGAGGAGGACCTCGACCTCCGTGTGCTCGCCCGGGACGAACGCGCCGCCGCAGGCTGCGCAGGTGCGCTGGCGCTCCGCGGCGCCCCGGTGGGTCTCGTGATCGGTCATGAGGCACCTCGCTCGACGGTCCGGGAAAATCTCCGTTCCTCCAGTGCACTCCGGTGCGATCCCCGGCCGCCACTCGTGCGGTGCGCATCCACCCGGACCTGATTCGCGCACATCCGATCCGCGACCGGGGCGGCGCATCGTGGAGATCACCTACCGGAAGGAGAAAGCCATGACAGCAGCAGCGGTTCCGGCCGAACCCCAGCCGCCCGCCGAGCCGGTCGAGCGGACCTGGGAACGGCACCTGATCGCCGTGCCCGATCCCGAGCCGGAGGCGGACGAGCGCGGGCACATCGTGCTCGGCTACAACTGACTCGCACTTTCGGAGATGACCACGTCCCGGCCGCCACGGGAAACTGGAGGTCGGCCGGGGCGTCACGGGGTTCCCGGCGGGGCGAGCCTGTGGTCGGTCCGCGACGCACGCCCGCGTCGGCCACCGGCGGACGTTCGGTTGGGAGGCCGGCGAAATGGCAGTGCGCCTCCAGCTCACCGCTGGCTTCGAGATCCTCGAGGAGTGGGCTGAATCCGCGACCCAGGCCCAGCGCAACGCGCTTTACGAAGCGCTGTTCGCGGTCGGCGACGGTTCCGCATTCCTTGTTTACGACATTTTCGGCGACGCGGAAAACCCGCGCAATTTCGTCATCGTCGTGAAAGCGAATCTCGTCCTCAAAATCATGGTCCAGCGCGCGGAATCGTCATTCGAAATCCGCTTCGTCGGCGCGCTCGAAGACGACGTCGACGTCGCCCCGGCCCAGTCGAGCCAGGTCAACCCGGAGTAACCGGCGGGGATCCTGGGCCGAACGGCGCAATGCGTCCTCGCGAGCGGCGGTACAACGACACGTGATCGGCCCAATATCACCTGCCCCTGTCATGTGTTTCACACCTTGACTATGGCCCTCCCGGTATGAAACTCTTCATATGTTCGCTGGTCAGAACGTTATTTTTGGGGCGAATAACGAGGAGGCAGCACAATGTCGTCACCTGAACTGCCGGGTCTTGACGTTTCCAGCCGGGTCCGGGCACGGGACATCCAGATGACCGGGACTGCCGATCTCGGCCGCCGGGTCCTGATGATCACCGGTGCGGTGGACACCACCGACCACGACGTCTCGGTCAGCGTCAACCTGCCCGAGCCGGGCCGGTGGCACGTGATCAAGGCGGAAACCAACCTCACCGACCAGACCTGGGTCGCCATGCAGGCGGTGATGGACGAGGACTCGACGTTCGTCGACGACGACCTGCTCATGTCGCCGCAGTTCTCGAAGAGCTTCATGACCCCGGACCAGCGCCGCCTGACGTTCTACGACGGCGAGGTGCGCCCGGGCGAAACCGTGCTCAAGGCCTATTCGATGGAGACGGGCGGGCGCAAGCCGGCGTACTTCTACTCCCGGTACAGCCCCATCCCCACCGACAGCGCCGAGCAGTCGCAGCAGACGCTGGACGAGCTGGTCGCGCACGGCATGAACCAGCGACCCGTGATCGAGCTGATCGTCCCGGTGACCGTCATCTGACGACCCGCCGGGTCCCGATCGAGCTGGGGAGCACATGATCACGTTCGTGCCCGAGCCGCACCTGCTGGACTCGCCCCGTGGACGTGACTGGCCCCGGCCCCCGGTGCCGGCCCCGGTCCGCGGCACGGCGCCCGCCGCTTCGGCGGACGTCGTGGTCGTCGGCGCCGGCCCGGCCGGCGTCGCGGTGGCCTCCGCGCTGTGGCACCACGGCGTCCGCGACGTCGTCATCGCCGACCGGACCGGCCGCCCGTGCGGCCGGTTCTTCGGCCGGATCGACCGGCTGGGCCAGCGCGTCCTCCGGTCGCCGTACGAGCACCACCCCGGGGTCGAGGGCTACCGCGACTGCGAGCTGCTCGACTTCGCGCGCCTGCACTGGGGACGCCTGACCCCCACCGAGCGGCGCGAGATCCGGATGGCGCAGTCGGGCCACCGCTCGGTGGTGCCGGTGGACGTCTTCGACGCCTACTGCGACCACCTCATCGCCAGCCACCACATCGGCCGCAAGACCTGGCAGGCGCGCGTCCGCGAGATCGTGCCCGAGGGTGACGCGGTCACCGTGCGGGCCGACCGGTTCTCGGTCACCGCCCGGCACGTCGTGCTGTGCCTCGGCGAAGAACGCCGTGAGGCGCCGGATTCCTGGTGGGGCGGCGGGGCCGCGCCGGCCGGGGTGTCCTATTGGGAC
The DNA here is from genome assembly GCF_040648295.1 of Amycolatopsis sp. NPDC049159. Taxonomy (NCBI): domain Bacteria; kingdom Bacillati; phylum Actinomycetota; class Actinomycetes; order Pseudonocardiales; family Pseudonocardiaceae; genus Amycolatopsis; species Amycolatopsis sp. NPDC049159. The sequence continues at coordinate 212,362 of NZ_JBEZDL010000014.1, read as the reverse complement.
GAATCGGTGCCGGTCGGCGGCCGCTGCCTGGCGGTGGTGGGTGCCGGGCTCACCGCGGCCCACCTGATCGCCGGCGCGCTCGCGGAAGGCCGCGAGGTGCACTGGGTGGTGCGCGAAACCGGCGAGCGCTACCAGTGCGCCGACGTGAACTCCTCGTTCTTCCGCCCCGAAGGCCGCCTGCGCTTCAACCGCGTCGGCTGGCCGGAGCGGCTCGAGCTGATGGACCGGTTCCGGCGGGCGTCGATCATGTTCGAGTTCCGCCCGCTGCTCGAACGCGCGCAAGCCGAGGGCCGGCTGGTCGTCCACCGCGGCGCGGCGGTCAAGAGCATCGGTCCCGGCGTCGGCGGCACGACCGTGGTGCGCCTGTCCGGTGGCGGGCGGATCGCCGCGGACCACGTCCAGCTCGCGCTGGGCACGACCCCGTCGATCGGCGAAGGCCTGCTGCCCGACGAAGCGCTTTCCGTCCGCGACGGCTGGCCGGAGCTGGACGAACGGACCCTGGCCCACGTCCGCGCCCCGCGGGTGTCGGTGGTCGGCGCCGCGGCGGCGATGGTCCTCGGCCCGGCCGCCCGCAACATCGACGGCCACCGGGTGGCGACCACCCGCGCGGCGGCGGCGATCGCCCAGGTCCTGCAGGGTGGCGAGCTCCCGGCGCCGGCGAAGACCGCGGTCGGGGTCTGAGGAGGAACGTGATGGACGCCGGCGAAGACACCCGGTTCGCGCTGCCCGAGGTCGACGCGCCCGCGGCCACCGAGGTCGGGGTGATCCTGCTCGGCCTCGAGGCCGACCGGCTGCTCGCCGGGCTCGGCCTCGCGCGGCTCGCGGACGACCCGGCGCTGGTCACGCAGGTTGTCGACCAGGCGCGGCACGGCGTCCCGGACGCCGGCCTGCCCGGTCTCCTGGAGACGGGCAAACAGCAGTGGCGGGGCCTGCGTGCGGCGCTCGGCGAACCGCCGTCGACGTCGACGCCGGGGTCGCTGCGGCGGGAGTGGGACCGGGCGTCCGCCCGGGTCGCCGCGGCCGTTCCCGGGGCGGGCGCCGCGTCACTGGCCTACCTGACGGCGTGCGTGCTCCGCCGCGCCGACGTCGACCGGATCGCGGATCGAAAGGACACCGATGTCGTACTTGAAGTCCCTGCCGGCTGAGACCACGCTGCTGCAGGTCTTCCAAGCCAACCCCGAGCCCGCCCGGCACCTGCTGGCCTTCCACGAAGTGCTGCTGCGCGGCGATTCGCCGTTCACGCCGGGGGAGCGGGAGCTGATCGCCGCCTACGTCTCCGGCATCAACGAATGCGGGTACTGCCACGGCATCCACACCGTGACGGCCGAAGCCTTCGGCGTCGCTCCGGGCGTCCTGATCGCGGCGCTCGCCGACCTGGACACCGCGCCGGTCGAGGACCGCATGAAGCCGGTGCTCGCCTACGTCGGGAAGCTGACGCGGTCGCCGTCCCGGATGACCGACGCCGACGCCGAAGCGGTGTTCGCCGCGGGCTGGGACGAGCGCGCGCTGCACGACGCCGTGCTGGTCTGCGCGCTGTTCAACTTCATGAACCGCATGGTCGACGGCCTCGGCATCCACGCCGACGACGAGTACAAGTCGCTTTCGGGCGAGCGCCTCAAGCACAGCGGCTACGCGGGCCTGGCGAAGTTCCTGCCCGAAGACTGAGCCTGGCCGGACCGCCGGAATCGTGCTTGGCTGGAGTCGACAGCAGGATGCGCTTTTCCGGGGGGTTCGATGAGAGTTCGTCATGGCGTCACCGCGCTGCTGGCCGCCGGGGGGCTGGTGCTGGGCGCCGTACCGGCCCAAGCGAGTACCGCGCTCGCCGAGCCGACCGTGACCTCGGCCGAATACCCCGACGACGGTGCCTGGCATCCCGGAGCCGGCCTCCCGGGCTCGTTCACCTTCGACGCCGGTGGCGACGCCGCGGTCGTCGGGTTCTCCTACGGGGACACCGATCCGGCGGGCACTTTCGTGCCGGCGGACCACCCCGGCGGGACGGCGACGGTCTCCTACACACCGCAGGCTTCGGGCCCCGACGACCTCTACGTGGTGAGCGTCGACAACGCGGGCAACCGGTCGCCTCAGCACGTCCACCACTTCTACGTGGCGCCGACCGAACCCGGGGTGAGCCTGCCCCGGGAAACCGGCGTCGGCATCCCCGCCGAAGTCCGCTTCTCGCCCGGTATCGCCGATGTCGTCTCCTACACCTACCTGATCGACAACGGGCCCGAGACCACCGTCGCGGCCTCGGCCGACGGAACCGCGACCACGAACATCGTCACGGCGAATCCGGGCTCGCACCGGCTCAAGGTGTGGAGCACCACCGGCACGGGCCTGACGTCCGGCACCGCGAGCAGGCCGTACACGGCCAGTGAAGCGCCCCTGGTGGCGAGCACCGACTACCCGGACTTCGTGGGCAGCGGCGGCCCCGGCGTCGCCGGCGTCTTCACCTTGACGCCCCGCACGCCGGGCGTCGTCGAGTACGTCTACTACTTCTACGAGGATTGGGACAACCCCACCGTGGTCCCGGCGGGTCCCGACGGACGGGCGAGCTTCACCTTCACCCCGGCCGCTTCCGGGTTCTACCCCATGCAGGTCTACAGCCGGACGGCCGACGGCAAGCAGTCGAACGTCGGTCGCGACTACTCCATCGTCGTGAACTGAAGCCGGGGACGCCTTCGGCGCGCAGCGAGCGCGCCGAAGGCGTCCTCCCGGCTCAAGCCAGTTCGGCGAAGAACTCCGTGATGTCGCGTCCCAGTGACTCCGGCGCCTCGATGGCCGGGTAGTGCCCGCCGCGCTCCATCACCGTGTAGCGGCGCAGGTCGAACCGGCTCTCCACCCACTTCCGCGGCACCGCCGCGGGTTCGCGCGGGTAGGCCGCGACGGCGGTCGGCACGTTGAACAGCGGCTGCGCGTCGCTCTTCGGCGTCCACGGCTTCTGGAAGCTCTCCGCGTACAGCCGCGCGGTGCTGCCCATCGAATTCGTGAACCAGAACAGCGAAAGCGTCGTGAGCACGCGCTCGCGCGGGTACCCGGTTTCGAAGTCGCCGTCGTGGTCGGTCCAGTCGTGCAGCTTCTCGACCAGCCACGCCGCTGTCGCAGCCGGCGAGTCGCCGATGTAGGCGATGCTCTGCGGCCGGGTCGTGTGCAGCACGAAGTAGCCGTTGCTGTAGCGCGCCCACGCCGTGTTCGCGGCGCGGCGCGCCTTCTCGTCGTCCGCCCAGAGCTCCTCGGGGATCGGGCCCTCGAGGCTGAACGGCATCGTCGTGTGCAGCCCGACGACCGACTCCGGGTGGTGGTGGGCCAGGTGCTGGCCGATGATCGCGCCCCAGTCGGAGCCGTAGACGCCGTAGCGCTCGTGGCCCAGCACCTCGGTCATCAGCCGGTGGTACATGGCGGCGGTTTCGGCGTACCCGATGCCCGGCCGGGCCAGCGGCGTCGAAAAGCCGTAGCCCGGCAGGTCCGCCACCACGACCTCGTGGCCGGCCAGGTGCGGCAGCACGTCCTTGAAGTCCCAGAACGTCCACGGCCAGCCGCCGATCAGCAGCAGCGGCACCTTCCCGTCGCCGGGGACGTGCAGGTAGTGCACCGGCTGACCGTCCAGCTCGACGCGGTAGTGCGCGTGGGCGTTCATCTCCGCCTCGTGCGCGCGCCAGTCGTAGGTGTCCCGCCAGTCGGTCAGCAGCCCGGCCAGGTAGTCCTGGTTGGTCCCGTACTCCCAGCCGTCGTTGGCCAGGTCGCCGGGCAGGCGCGTGCGCGCGAGGCGCTCGCGCAGGTCCTGGATGTCCTCGTCGGGCACGGCGATGCGGAACGGTTCCGGTTTCGGCAAGGGATTCGTCCTTCGTTCGTGGTGACCACGGCCGCGGACCCGGCCGCGGGGGCGGTGGTCAGCCCAGCCGGCCGAGGCCGCCGTACATCCGGCGGGTGGTGTCGCCTTCGCGGCGCCAGTGCCCGGTCGGCACCAGGCCGGGCGCCTGCAGCGTGAAGCCGTTGAACAGCGCTTCGATTTCGGCGCGGGTCCGGAACACCATCGGCGACGTCGCGTTGCGGTAGATCGCGCGCATGGTGTCCTGCTCGTCGTCCGGCGACTCGTCGGCGTTGAGGTGCGAGAGCGCGAGGAACGACCCCGGCGCCAGCCGCTCCCGGAACGTGCGGATGATGCCGTGCGGGTCGTCTTCGTCGGTGATGAAGTGGAAGACGGCGACGCACAGCAGCGCGACCGGCTGCGTGAAGTCGATGAGGTCCGCGAGCTCCGGATTGTCCACAATGGACAACGGGTCGCGCAGGTCCGCGGTCAGCAGCCGGGTGATCTTCTGCTCTTCTTCGGTGAGCAGGGTCTTCCCGTGGGTGGCGACCACCGGGTCGAGGTCCACGTAGGCGACCCGGGCGTCCGGGATGGACCGGCGGGCGATCTGGTGGGTGTTCTCCATGCTGGGCAGCCCGGCCCCGACGTCGATGAACTGGCGCACGCCGTGCTCGGCCGCGAGGTGGTGCACCACCCGGCCGAGGAAGCGGCGGTTCTCCCAGACGACGTCCTTGGTGAGCACCTCACCGACCTGGTCGATGACGGCGTCCCCGGCTTCCCGGTCGACCGGGAAGTTGTTGTCCCCGTGGAGGAAGTAGTCGTACATCCGCGCCGGCGACGGCTTCTCCGCCGCCACGGCGTCTTCTGCTCCCGGCATCCTGGCCTCCCGCACGTCGGTCCCGGCCGCGAGCCTAAGCCGCGCCGGGACCGCGGTCGCCTTCGTGCGTGCGCTGGTCAGCGTTGCGGGTACTCGTCGCGCAGCCGGAGCCAGCCCATGGTGGAGGTCTGCGGCCAGCCTTCCGGCGAGTCCTCCCAGACCTCCTGGCGCCCGTACGGGGTGAGGTCGAGCAGGTTGAAGTCGAGGCGGAGGCGGTCGGTGCCGCGCCCGTTGGTGAACCAGGTCCGGAAGACCTCGTCGCCGTCGCGCAGCAGCACGCTCACGCCGAAGCCGCCGCCGGTGCCCATGTCTTCGTTGAACGTGCTGCCGTAGCTCGAGTACCACGGGATCTGCCAGCCGAACCGCTGCCGCAGCGGTTCGAGTTCTTCTTGCGGCGCCACGGACTCGAGGATCAGCCGCACCCCGCGGGGAGCCAGGTGCGCCCACGGCGAGAGGTTGTCGGTCAGCGACGCGCAGCCGACGCAGAGGTGGTCGCTGCCCGGCTGCTTCATGTAGTGGTAGATGATCAGCTGGTTGTGGCCGTCGAACAGCGAGACGAGATCACCGGTTTCGCCGTCGGGGCCGGTGAAGACGTAGCCGTCCTTCAGGCGGACCATCGGCAGCCGCCGCCGCTGCGCGGCGAGGTCGTCCAGCGCGTGGGTGAGCTCCTTTTCCTTGACGAGGAGCTTGTCGCGCTCGGCCTGCCATTCCTCCGCCGAGACGACGGGCGGGCGATTCATGGGGTGGTCCTTTCCTTCGGCGGTGGGGAAACCGACCGTAGCAGCGGTTTCGGACGGGGGACATCGGTTGCCGGTGGGAGCGCACGGGAGAAGACGCCGGTCAATCGTGTGGGTGAAAGACTGGAGTTTTCGTTCGATGAGCGGCCGGAAACGGCGAGCGGCGGGCCGGGGAAACCCGGCAGCCGAGGAGAGGCGCCCGATCCGGGGAAGCCGGAAACTGGGGCCTCGACCCGTACCCAGCCGAAAGTGGTCATGTCCATGAACGCGATTCCCGAACGCACCGGCGTCACGACCTTCCGCGGCCGTCCGGTGACCCTGCTCGGGCCGGCCGTCGGTGTCGGCGACCAGGCTCCGGACTTCACCCTCGCGGCGCCGGACATGTCGCCGCTCGCGTCCGCCTCCCTCGCCGGGCGGGTGCGGATCGTCTCGGTCGTGCCGTCGCTCGAGACGCCCGTCTGCGACCTGCAGACCCGCCGGTTCACCGAAGAGGTCACCGGGCTCGGCGACGTCTCCGTGCTCACCGTTTCGGTCGACCTGCCCTTCGCGCAGGCGCGTTGGTGCGGGGCCGCCGGGATCGAAGGCGCGCTGGTCGGCTCCGACCACCGCGACCTCTCCTTCGGCACCGCCTACGGCGTCGTGATCAAGGAATTCCGGCTGCTCGCGCGCGCCGTTTTCGTGATCGACGCGAACGACACCGTCGTGCACGCCGAATACGTGCCGGAAATCGGGGAGCACCCCGACTACGACGCCGTCATCGCCGCCGCCAAGGCCGCCGAATCCGCGCGGCTCGCCGCGTAGGGACGACAAGCACGAATGAAGGCGCCCGCGCGGAACCGGGTGCCCACCATGGTAACCGGGGTTTGCTGTGCCGAACCCGGCAGAGATCCGTGACGACAAGGGGCCGGAATGACGACCACCGAACAATCCCGTTTGGACGCGTACTACGGAGAGTTCACCAGCGACAAGGAGAAGGAGGTGCTCCAGGTTCCGCTGCGGCTGGTGGCGGCGTGGGCGAAGAACGACGCCGACGGTGTCGCCGACGTCTTCCTGGAGGACGGCCTCCTGCTGCTGCCCGGTGACGTGTACAAGGAGGGCCGCGAAGAGATCCGCATCTTCATGAAGGCCGCCTACGCCGGGCCGTTCAAGAACAGCGGTGTCACCGGGCAGCCGGTCGACCTGCGCTTCGTGACCGACGACGTCGCGCTGATCCGCACGCACGGCGGCATCCTGGCCGAGGGCGAGACCGAGATCGCGCCCGAGCTGGCCGTCCGCTCGACCTGGATCACCGTCAAGCGCGACGGGAACTGGTACCTCGCCGGGTACCAGAACAGCCCGCGCGGCGAAGGCGCCACCCTCCGCTGGTAACCCCCATCTTCGAGGAGACACCGATGACTTCCAAGGCTTCCGACCTGGTCGCCAAGGCCAAGCAGTGGGCCGGCTACTACGGCGACTTCCCGAACGGCGAGGAGGGCGCGATCTTCACCGTTCCGCTGCGCCTGCGCGCCGCCTGGGACGCCGGTGACGCCGACGCGCTCGCCGACCTGTTCACCGTCGACGGCAGCATGCTGATCGGCGACGAGCAGCTGCGCGGCCGCGAGGCGATCCGCGCCTACCTGACCGAGCAGTTCGCGGGTGCGTACCGCGGCAGCCGCGTCGCCGACGAGCCGGTGCAGGTCAAGTTCCTGGCCGACGGCGTCGCGCTCGCCATCACCAAGGGCGGCTTCATCAACCAGGGCGAGACCGAGATCGCGCCGGAGAACGAGAACCGGGCCACCTGGGTCGTGCGCAAGGAGGGCGGCGACTACAAGCTCGTCTCCCACCAGACCAGCCCGATCCGCGGCTGAGCCCGTCGCGGTGCGAAGGCCACCCCCGCGCGGGGTGGCCTTCGCGCGTGCACCGTCCACTGTGGTCGGGCACGGGAGAAGTCGACGCCGGGCGCGGGCCGCCGCCACGATGGGTGGCCACAGGCGACGAGCGGAAGGTGATCCCGTGGACAGCAAACCCGCAAGACTCTCCGATCAGGAACAGGCCGGTATCCGCCTGTTCGAGGAGACGCTGGGCTACGTCTATTCCGCGGCGTTGCGCGCCGCGGCCGCCGTGGGCGTCGCCGACCACCTGGCCGACGGGCCGAAGTCGGTCGTCGAGCTGGCGCAGGCCACCGGGGCCCACGCGGACAACCTGAACCGCGTCCTGCGGGCGCTCGCCATGCGCGGGGTGTTCCACGAGGACGAGCAGGGGCGCTTCGAGCTGACCCCCGAGGCCGAGCTGCTGCGCTCGGACGTGCCGGGCTCACTGCGGTCCGCGGTGCTGACGTTCACCGACAAGACGTTCTGGAACTCGCACGGCGAGCTGGCCCACAGCGTCGAGCACGGCGACGCCTCCTTCGACAAGGTGTTCGGCACGACGTTCTTCGACTACTTCCGGGACGTCGAGTCGCCGGAGACGTTCTACTCGGGCATGCAGTCGAAGTCCGACTCGGAAAACGCTTCCATCATCCGCAACCTGAAGTTCCCGGCCGGCGCGACTGTCGTCGACGTCGGCGGCGGGTACGGCGGGCTGCTGCTCGAAGCGCTGCGCGCGGACGACAGCCTCTACGGCCTCCTGATGGACCTGGGCGACCACGTCGTGTCCGGCCACCGCCTCGGCGAACTGGGCGACGACGAACGCTGGGAGCTCGTCACCGGCGACTTCTTCGAGGAGTGCCCGCCGGCCGACGTGTACCTGCTCAAGCACATCATCCACGACTGGAACGACGAGCAGTGCGTCCGCATCCTGCGCAACTGCCGCCGCGCAATGCGCCCGGGCGGCCGCATCGTGGTGCTGGACACGGTGATCCCGCCGCGCAACGAACCGCACCTGGGCAAGCTGTTCGACATCATGGTCATGTCGATCCTGCCGGGTCGCGAGCGGACCGAGGAGGAGTTCCGGGCGCTGTTCGCGAAGGCCGAGCTGGAGTTGACCCGGGTGCTGGACACGGGGTTCGCGGTGTCGGTGGTGGAGGCCGTGGCTCGTTGAGTGCTTGGGGTGGAGGGCCTCGCTCGCGGTTGGCGGGCGGGGCCTTTTCGCTACGCGTGTGCGCGCCTCGACCTCCCGGAGGCGGTACAGCTTGTGCAACGGGCTCCGCTCGCGCTCGGCGAGCGGAGCCCTTCCGCTACGCCGCCAAGTCTTCGGGAAGATCCAGCAGCTGCCCGAGCGCGGCACCCTCCCGGTGCAGCCGGCGGCAGATCTCGTTGATCCGCTCCGGCAGCCCGAGCACCTCGTTGGCGGTGAGCAGCCCGTGGGCGAAGAACCAGCCCGCGCGGGCGTCGACTTCTTCGAGGCAGTGCGGCTCGTGCAACGGGCCCCGCTCGCGCTTGGCGAGCGGGCCTTTCCGCTACGCGGCCTGGTCTTCGGGAAGATCCAGCAGCCGCCCGGGTGCGGCACCCTCCCGGTGTAACCGGCGGCAGGTCTCGTTGATCCGTTCCGGCAGCCCGAGCACCCGCTCCGCGGTGAGCAGCCCGCGGGCCAGGAACCGGCCCGCGTGGGCGTCGACTTCTTCGAAGCAGTGCGGCTCGTGCAACGGGCCTCGCTCGCGCTCGGCGAGCGGAGCCCTTCCGCTACGCCGCCAAGTCTTCCGGGATCTCCAGCAGCTGCCCGAGCGCGGCACCCTCCCGGTGCAGCCGGCGGCAGATCTCGTTGATCCGCTCCGGCAGTCCGAGCACCTGCCCGGCCGTGAGCAGACCGTGGGCCAGGAACCAGCCCGCCTGCGCCTCGACCTCCTCGATGCAGTGCAGCTCGTACAGGTCCGACGGCAGCTCGCCGGAGAGGACTTCCGCTGTCACGCGGGCGGAGTGGGCCGCGGTGAAGCGCAGGGCCAGCTCGGACCGCGCGTTCCAGCCGGCGAACGTCCCGTCCAGCCCGGTCGTCAGTTCCTCGTGCAGCAGCCGCTCCCGGTGCCCGAAGAGCGTCACCCACTCGTCGGCGCCCGGGGCGGCCGCGGGTGGGGTGTAGTCCTGGCCCGCCGCCATCGTCCAGGCCGCGTCCAGCCGGATCAGCCGGTTGTCGCCGCCGGCGGACTGGAACGCCAGCGTCAGGCCCTGGTAGCCGATGAGGCGGTGCTCGGAGAAGAAGCCGGCCGTGCCGCTCGCCGAGCGGGCGCGGTTCACGGCGTCGTCGGCCAGCGACGTGACCGCGACCTTCGTCAGCCCCAGCTCGCGGTGCACGCCGGGCGGTGCGCCGAAGGACCAGTAGCGGCCGGTTTCGCGCCGGGCGAGCGTCGTCGCCGCCAGTGCCGACGCCAGCGCGCCGAACAGCAGGCGCTGCTGGTTGAGGTGCTCGATCGCGGGGATCTCGCCGGCCAGCCGGTCGAGCGTGCCGCGGTGGCTCGCGCGTTCGAGGGCGAGGGACACGCTCGCGCGCGCGACCGCGGCCAGGCCGACGGTGATCGCGCCCCAGCCGAAGCGGCCCATGCTCATCGTGCGCCGGCCGCGGGCACCGGTGTCGGCCAGCGGGTCGTGGAACTCGCCCGCGGAGGTGATCGACGCGCCGTCCCGCAGCCAGCGCCGGTAGGGCACCCGGACGCCGTCGAAGCGGACCGTCGCGTAGTCCAGGGGCAGCAACGCGGTCGGCGGGCACGGCTCGATCGTGACGCCCGGGCACGGCCCACGCTCGTCGCGCACCGGCACCAGGAACAGCGCGGTGCCGTGCTCCGTGCCACCGATGACGAGCCGGGCGCTGACGACGGCGAGCGTCGCGAAGCCGGCCGGGCCGAAGGTGGCGGGGTACTTCGCCGCGCCGGGCACCGGGCTCGACAGCACGAACTCCCGCGTCGCCGGGGCGAAGACGGCCTCGGTGTGCGTGCGGGAGTTGCTGTTGGCGTGACCCAGTTCGGCGAGCAGCGCGGCGCCGGTCCAGCGTCCGGAGACGAGGCCGGCCACGTCCTCTTCGGCCGCGCCCTGGTCGAGCGCGGCGCCGGTGGCCATGCAGTGGTGCAGGAACAGCAGGAAGAACCGGCCCGGATCGGCCACCGCGGCCGACTCCAGCAACGACCGCAGGCGCGGGTGGTCGTGCAGCAGGGGCCGGTCGGCGGCGAGCGCGGCCCGCAGGCGCGCGTCCGGCGGCTCCTCGGTTCGCAGGGGAATCATGTCCGCCCTTTCCGCGGGCCGGGTCCACTCCACTGTCGCACGGTAGTCAGGGCTCGCACAGCGCTCTACTCCGAGGGTGCCCTCTGGGTTTCGGGCTTCGCCGGAAAGTGGCAACGCCTGCCGTGCGGTGCCATTCTCGGTCGTTCCACACCTACTCTCCACAGGAGTGACCGTGAATTCGGAAACCACGCTGACCAGAGAACTGTACGACGGGTTGCAACTCGTCGAGTTCGACCGCTGGGACGCCATCATCGCCGACGACGTGCTGATCAACAGCCCGGCCCAGTTCGGGCAGATCGGCCTGGGGGCACTGAAGGAATGGGCGAAGTGGTTCGTGCGCCTCGGCAAGCGCATAGACCTCGTCGACGAGCACCTCGCGCTGGACGACCAGGGGAACGGGCGGGGATTCATCGTCTTCAACCTGCACTGGAAACACGACGAGCCGTTCTTCCACATCGGGCCGACCGGCCGGGAGGGAACGTCCGTGGAAACAATTGTGCTGAAGATCGAGAATCACCGCATTTCGCAGATCGACGTCGCGAGCAACACCGTCGACCTCGTCCTCTACCTGACGCAGCGCGGCTGGCCCTACCCGCACAACGTGCGCCCGGAGCCGCTCGTCGCCGGGCTCGACCGGAGCGCGTGACTTAGCGGCAATGCAGAAGGCGCCGGGTCACGGGGTGGCCGCCGATGATGGACGGGACCCGTCCGCTGAGGCTAAGAGGAGGACCCGGTGTCCGCTGAAGTCGACGCGTCGTCCGCGTTGGACGACTACTACGGCCCGTTCACGAGCGAGCGGGAAAAGGAAGTGCTGGGCGTCCCGCTGCGGCTCGTCGAAGCCTGGGCGCGCAACGACGTCGACGCGGTCGTCGACGTCTTCACCAAGGACGGCACCCTGATCCTGCCGGGTGACGTCTACAAGGTCGGCCGCGACGAGATCCGCCCGTTCCTGGCGGCCGCGTTCGCCGGCCCGTTCAAGGACTCGCGCATCACCGGCAAGCCGGTGGACCTGCGGCTGGTCAACGACTCCGTCGCGCTGATCCGCACGCACGGCGGCATCCTGGCGCCGGGGGAGACCGAGATCTCGCCGGAGCTGGCCGTCCGCTCGACCTGGACGGTCAAGAAGGAAGAAGACGGCGTGTGGTACCTCGCCGGCTACCAGAACAGCCCGCGCGGCACCGGCGCGACCCTCCGCTGGTGACCACCCCGAACACCGACGAAGGAGCCGCAATGCCCGCCACCGCAACGGAGATCCTCGCCTCGTACGGGGTCGAGGAGGACACGGACTTCTACCGGGAGTTCACCGACCCCCGGGACCGCGCCGCGCTGACCGTGCCGCTGCGCATCACGCACGCGTGGAAGACCAACGACGCCGACGAGTTCGCCGGGGTCTTCACCGAGAACGGCAGCCTGCTCATGCAGGACCAGCAGCTGACGAGCCGGGAGCAGATCCGCGCCTACATGCAGGCGGGCTTCGACGGCCCGCTGGCCGGCGCGCATGTCAAGGGCTGGCCGCTGCAGGTGACGTTCCTGGCCGAGGACACCGCCATGGTGATCACCCAGGGCGGCATCATCCTCGACGGCGAGACCGAAACCGCGCCGGAGCGCCAGATCCGCGCCACCTGGATCGTGGTGGAGCGGGACGGCGAGTGGTCGCTCCTGTCGCACCAGAGCAGCCCGGTCCGGGGCTGAGCACCGTCGCCCGGCGGCGTGCTCCGCAATCGCGGAGGTGCGCCGCCGGAGCGGGTAAGCGGATTCTCGATCCGAAGCCGCACGTGGAAACCCGGAAGGACCACCGATGACGACGAACGTCCCCGTCCCTTCGCGCGAGGAACTGGTCCGCCGGGCCCAGGGCCTGGTGCCCCTCCTGCAGAAGAACGCCGTGTGGCACGAGGAGAACCGCCGCCTGCACGACGACACCCTCGAAGCGCTGGGCGACGCCGGGTTCTTCAAGCTGCGCGTGCCGAAGCGGTACGGCGGGTTCGAGGTCGACACCTCGACCCTGAACGCCGTGCTCGTCGAACTGGCCCGCGGTGACGGCGCCGTCGGCTGGACGACGTCGGTGTGGAACATCCCCGGCTGGATGGTCGGCATGTTCCCGGACGCCGTCCAGGACGAGGTCTACTCGACGCCGGACGTCCGCGTCTGCGGGACGCTCAGCCCGGGCGGGCAGGCCGTGCCCACCGACGGCGGCTACGTCGTCAACGGCCGCTGGGGCTTCATCAGCGGCGCGCTGCACAGCCACTGGCAGGAGATCATCGCGATCGCCCCGACGCCGGACGGCCAGGGCATGTGGCCGGTCGCCGCGCTGGTGCCGCTGAGCGACCTGCAGGTCATCGACGACTGGTACACGATGGGCATGGCCGGCTCCGGCAGTGTCACGACCGTCGCCAACGATCTGTTCGTGCCCGCCGAGCGCGTCATCCCGCTGGTCTCGATCCTGCAGGGGCAGAGCCACTCGCCCGCGAGCGCCGAGCTGCCGATCTACCGGAACCCGTTGCTGGGCGTGGCGAACGCGTCGTCGGCGGGCACGCCGATCGGGCTGGCCGAGGCCGCGATGGAGAACTTCCTCGAGCGCGTCGGCACCCGCAAGATCACCTACACCGACTACGCGCACCAGGCCGAAGCTCCCGTCACGCACCTCAAGGTCGCCGAGGCCCGGCTGCAGATCGACCAGGCCGCCTTCCACGCGGACCGGATCACCCGGACCGCGGACGAGAAGGCCGCGACCGGCGCGGAGTGGTCGCTCCTCGAGCGCGCCCGCACCCGCGCGGACATCGGCGCGATCTGCAAGCTCACCAAGTCCGCGGTGGACGCGCTGAGCCTCGCCAGCGGCGGTTCGTCGGCCTACACCAGCGTGCCGATCCAGCGCATCGCGCGGGACATCCACGTCGTCAACCTGCACGCGCTGATGGCGCCGGACACGAACAACGAGCTCTACGGCCGGGTCCTGCTCGGCCTGGAACCGAACACGCAGTACATCTGAGGCGCCCCGCACCGGCGGAGAAGTCGACGACCGACCGCCGGGTACGGTGAATTCGGTTTCGGAAAGTGTTGTGTGCCAACGTTCCTGGGGCGAATTACGTCGTCTCCTCTCATGATTGGACTGAAAGCCGTGACCACACCTGGGATCCCGCCGTTGTCCGCCCCGGCGCAGGAACTGGAAGACCTCGACCGCAAGCACCTGGTCCGCTCGATGCACCGCGGTGACATCACCGACCGCCTGGTCATCGTCAAGGGGCAGGGCAGCACGGTCTGGGACGCGCGCGGCAACGAGCTCCTCGACGCCGCCGGTGGCGGGGTCTGGCACTCGCCGGTCGGTCACGGCCGCGCCGACCTCGCCGAGGTCGCCGCGAAGCAGATCAAGGAGATCGAGTTCTTCACGAGCCTCCTCGAGTTCACCAACGAGAAGGCGATCCGGCTGGCCGAGCGGCTCGCGCAGCTCGCGCCGGCCGGCATCAACCGGGTCGCGTTCTCCAGCGGTGGCTCGGAAGCGGTGGAGACGGCGATCAAGGCCGCCCGGCTCTACCACACCCGCAAGGGATCGCCGGACCGGACGTGGATCCTCGCCCGGCACTACTCGTTCCACGGTGCGACCTACGGCAGCGGCACCGCGACCGGCTTCCCGCCCATGCAGGCGGGGGTCGGCCCGAACCTGCCGCACGTCGAGAAGCTGTCCCCGCCCTACCCGTACCGGGCGAAGCAGCTCTACGGCGACGTCGACCCGACCGACTTCCTGGTCAAGGAGCTCGAGGACACCATCGAGCGGATCGGCGCGGGCAACATCGCCGCCATGATCGGCGAGCCGATCATGGCGGGCGGCGGCGTGCTCGCCCCGCCGCCGGGGTACTGGAAGCGCGTGCGCGAGGTCCTCAGCAAGAACGGGATCCTGCTCATCGCGGACGAGGTCGTCACGGCGTTCGGCCGGATCGGCTCGTGGTTCGAGTCGGCGAACCAGGGCATGGACGCGGACATCATCACCGCGGCCAAGGGCATCGCCGGTGGCTACGCGCCGCTCGGTGCCACGCTGATGACCGACGACATCGCCGACACCCTCATCGGCGACGGCGGCTTCTTCCACGGCTACACGTTCCAGGGGCACCCGGTCGCCTGCGCGCTCGGCCTGGCCACGCTCGACATCATCGAGCGCGAAGGCCTGCTGGAGAACGCGCGGCGCATCCAGGGCTGGTTCGAGGAGGGGCTGGCGCCGGCGCGCGAGCTGCCGAACGTCGGGGACGTCCGCATCGAGGGCACGCTCGCCGCCCTCGAACTGGTCGCCGACAAGGAAACGACGATCCCGCTGGACTGGTCGCAGGTGGAGGCGGTCGCGTTCGAGACGCGCAAGGCCCACGGCGTGATCGCCCGGCCGTACGGGCACAACTTCGTGCTCGCGCCGCCGCTGGTGTTCACCGAGGCGGAGGCGCGCCGGGCCACCGCGGCGGTCGTCGAGGTCGTGTCCCGGCTGCGTCCGGACGGCACGCTCGCGCCGCGCTGACCCCGTGGGACGGCGGGTGCGAGCCCGCCGTCCCGCCCGCCGAGCTCCGGCAGCGAGCTCGACCCCGATCCACCTTCTGGAGCTTGGAGAACAGATGTACGACTACGTGATCGTCGGCGCGGGTTCGACGGGGTGCGTGCTGGCGGCCCGGCTGTCGGAGGATCCCGACGTCAAGGTGTGCCTGCTGGAGGCGGGGCCGCCGGACGACGCCGAGGAGATCCACATCCCGGCGGCGTTCAGCCAGCTGTTCCGCACCCGCTACGACTGGGACTACGACACCGCGGAGGAGCCGCACCTCGGCGGGCGCCGGCTCTACCTCCCGCGCGGCAAGGTGCTGGGCGGCACCAGCTCCACCAACGCGATGCTGTACGTCCGCGGCACGAAGCTCGACTACGACGGCTGGAACCAGCCAGGCTGGTCGTTCGACGAGGTGCTGCCGTACTTCAAGAAGTCCGAGGACAACGAGCGCGGCGCTTCGCCCTACCACGGCGAAGGCGGCCCCCTGTCCGTTTCGGACAACCGCTCGCACAACCCGAGCTCGGTCGCGCTCGTCGAGGCCGCCGTGCAGGCCGGGTACAAGGCCACCGACGACTTCAACGGCGCCGAGCTGGACGGCTTCGGCGAGTTCCAGCTGACCCAGCGCGACGGCAGGCGGTGGAGCACCGCGGCGGCGTTCCTGCGCCCGGCGCTCGGCCGGCCGAACCTCACCGTGCTGACGGAGTTCCGCGCGCACAAGGTGATCATCGAGAACGGCCGCGCGGTCGGCGTCACCGGCCAGCAGCGCGAGGACGCCCCGGTCGACATCCGCGCCGAGCGCGAGGTCATCCTCTCCGCCGGTGCGTACAACTCGCCGCAGCTGCTGCAGCTGTCCGGCATCGGCCCGTCGTGCCTGCTTTCGGCGTTCGGCATCCCGGTCGTCGCCGACAGCCCGCAGGTCGGCCAGAACCTCTCCGACCACGCGCTCGTGCCGCTGGTTTCGGTGCACTCGCAGCCGATCAGCATGACCGCGGCGGCCACCCCGGAGAACTTCCGGCTGTTCATGGAAGAGCAGCGCGGCCCGCTGACCGGCAACGGCCCGGAGGCCGGCGGCTACTTCCGCACCCTGCCGGACCTGCCCGCCCCGGACGCGGCGATCTTCGCGGCGCCGGTGATGTTCGTGGAGAGCGGGCTCGCGTTCCCCTACGAGCACGCGATCTCCCTCGGCCCGGTGCTCATCACACCGGAGAGCCGCGGCAACATCACCCTGCAGTCGACCAACCCGACGGCGAAGCCGCGCATCCTCAACAACTTCTTCGCCGAGGAGTCCGACCTGGAGACGGGTGTGCGGGCGCTGCGGGTCTCGATGGACATCGCCAAGCAGGAAGCCCTGCGGCCGTTCCACGAGTCGTTCTACCAGCTGCCGGCGTCGGACTCGGACGAGGACCTCAAGGCCTACCTCCGCCGCTACACCCACTCGATCTTCCACCCGGCGGGCACCTGCGCGATCGGCGAGGTCGTCGACGCGGAGCTGCGCGTCCAGGGCGTCGACGGCCTGCGCGTCGCCGACTGCTCGGTGATGCCGGTCGTCGGCCGGGGCAACCCGAACGCGTCCGCCATCATGATCGGCGAGAAGGCCGCCGACCTCATCAAGGAGGCCAGCTGATGTACGACTACATCGTGGTCGGCGCCGGCTCCGCGGGCTGCGTGCTCGCGGCTCGGCTGTCCGAAGACCCCGACGTCAAGGTCGCCCTGGTCGAGGCGGGCGGCAACGACGACGTCGAGAACATCCACATCCCGGCCGTCTTCGGCGACCTGTTCCGCACCCGGGTCGACTGGGACTACGACTCCCACGAAGAAGAGCAGCTGAACCGGCGGCGGATCTTCCACCCCCGCGGCAAGGTGCTCGGCGGCACCAGCTCGATCAACGCGATGCTGTACCTGCGCAACAACCGCATCGACTACGACGGCTGGAACCAGCCCGGCTGGAGCTACGACGACCTGCTCCCGCTGTTCAAGCGCTCGGAGGACAACGAGCGCGGCGCGTCGGAGTACCACGGTGCCGGCGGCCCGCTGTCCGTTTCGGACGGTCGCTCGCTGAACCCGGCGACGACGGCGCTCGTCGAGGCGGCGCTGCAGGCCGGGCACCCGGCCAACGACGACTTCAACGGCCCCACCCAGGACGGCTTCGGCCGCTTCCAGGTGACCCAGCGCAACGGGCGCCGGTGGAGCACCGCGCAGGCGTTCCTGCACCCGGCGCTCGAGCGGCCGAACCTGACGCTGATCAAGAACTACCAGGTCTACCGCGTGCTGATCGAGAACGGCCGCGCGATCGGCGTCACCGGCCGTCAGGTCGACGAGGAACTCACGCTGCACGCCGAGCGCGAGGTCATCCTCTCGGCGGGGGCGTACAACTCGCCGCAGCTGCTGCTGCTCTCCGGCGTCGGCCCGGCCGACCAGCTGCGCGGGCTGGGCATGGAGGTCGTGCTCGACCACGCCGAGGTCGGCAAGAACCTGCAGGACCACCCGCTGGTCCCGCTGATCTACGAACACTCGCAGCCGAACAGCCTGCTGAGCGCGTTCGAGCCGGAGAGCATCCGGGCGTTCCAGGAAGAGGGCCGCGGCCCGCTGACGTCGAACGGTCCCGAGGCCGGCGGTTACGTGCGCACCCAGCCGGGGCTGCCCGGGCCGGACGTCGTGTACTTCGCCGGGCCGATGGAGTTCGTCGACAGCGGCCTGACGGTGCCGACCCGGCACGCGATCACCTTCGGCCCGGTGCTGCTGACGCAGCGCAGCCGCGGGCAGATCACGCTGGTGGCGGAGGACCCGACGGCCAAGCCGAAGATCGAGCACCGGTACTTCACCGCGGAGGGCGACATCGACGTCGCGGTGGCCGGCGTCCGGATCGCCATGGACATTGCGCGCCAGCCGGCGTTCGCGAAGTTCAACGAGCGCCTGCTCAACGCCCCGGCGACGGACTCCGACGACGACCTGCGCGAGTACGTTCGGCGCTACACGAACTCGATCTTCCACGGCAGCGGCGCCTGCGGGATGGGCCGGGTCGTCGACCACGAGCTCAAGGTGTACGGCGTCGAAGGCCTCCGGGTCGCCGACGTCTCGGTGATGCCGACCGTCGGGCGCGGCGCGCCGAACGCGACGGCGATCGTCATCGGGGAGAAGGCGGCGGACCTGGTCCGCGGCGCGCAGTCGACGCACTTGGCCAAGGCGTCCTGACGCGGCTCCCCGCGCGGAGAAAGGGACGGCCGGCACCCGCCGGCCGTCCCTTTCGCGTCCCCGGCTCCGCTCACGACCCGCCTGGTCGAAGTGCGCAGCGGGGGAGACGAGGGCGGGCCGCTCGCAAGCGAAAACTTGGTCGCGAACCCCTTCGCGAGCGAGTGAGAGGAAGAACCCGTGAGCGCAGCATCCGACCGCGGCTCCGGGGACGCGCGACCGGCGTCCCTCCGCCGCACCCTCGGCACTCCCAAGATCGTCTTCCTGGTCGTGGCCGCCGCGGCTCCGCTCGCCGCCATGGTCGGGACCGTTCCGCTGGCCTTCGCCATCGGCAACGGGGCCGCCGTGCCCGCGATGTTCGTCTTCGCCGGGCTCACGCTCCTCTGCTTCTCCGTCGGGTACGCCGCGATGAGCCGCCGGATCGTCACCTCCGGCGGGTTCTACGGCTATCTGTCCGCCGGGCTCGGCCGGCCGGCCGCGGTCGGGGGTGGCTGGGCCGCGGTGCTCGCCTACAACACCGCCACCGTCGGCATGACCGGCGCCTTCGCCTACTTCGCGCAGCTCGTCGCCTCCTCCTACGGCCTCGACTGGCCGTGGCCGGTGTGGGCGGCGATCGGCCTGGCCCTGATGGGTGTGCTGGGCTACCGCAAGATCGACTTCAGCGCCCGCGTGCTGGCCGTCCTGATGATCGCCGAGGTCGCCATCCTGGTGCTGCTCGACGTCGCGGTGCTGATCCGGCACGGCGGCGGCGCGCTCCCCGCGGCCTCGTTCGACCCGGCGACGATCGTCGGCGCCGGGCTCGGCGTCTCCCTGATGTTCGCCCTCATCTCCTTCATCGGCTTCGAATCCGCCGCGCTGTACGGCGAAGAGTCGCGCAACCCGCGCCGCAGCGTGCCGCTCGCCACCTACTGGTCGGTGATCCTCATCGCGGTCTTCTACGCGCTGACGAGCTGGGTCGCGGTCGGTGCCGTCGGGCCGGGGCAGCTGCGGGACGTCGCCGGGCAGCAGCTCGGCAACCTCTTCGGCAGCCTCACCGACGACTACCTGGGCTCCGCGGTCACCACCGGGATGCAGATCCTGTTGTGCACCAGCCTGTTCGCCGGGATGCTGGCCATGCACGGTGCCTCGAACCGGTACCTGTACGCCCTCGGCCGCGACCGCGTGCTGCCCGCCGGGCTCGGCGCGGTGCACCGCAAGCACGGCTCGCCGCACCGCGCGAGCCTGACGCAGACCGTCTTCACCGTCGCCGTGACCGCGATCTTCGCCATCGCCGGCGCGGACCCCTACGTCAACCTCGCCACGACCATGACCGGGCTGGGCACGCTCGGCATCGTCGGGCTGCAGGCGGCGGCGTCCCTTTCGGTCATCGCGTTCTTCCGCCGCCGGCCGGACCGGCACTGGTGGCGCACCGGGGTCGCGCCCGTCCTCGGCCTGCTCGGGCTGGTGGCGTCCGCGGTGCTGGTGATCCAGAACTTCGACCTGCTGACCGGCACCACCAGCACGCTGGTGAACTCGCTGCCGTGGGCGTTCGTTGTCGTCGTGGCGGCCGGCGCGGGCTTCGCGCTGTGGCTGCGTGCCCGCCGTCCCGAGCGTTATGCGGCGCTTTCCCGAATCGCGTCGGAACGCGGCGGCCTGGCGGCGGTCCCGGACCCGGAAGAGCCCGGTGACCGGCGGGCCGAGGCAGCCTGAGCGGCACTCGGGGAGATGTCCGCCCCGCTTCGCGCCCATACGATTTTTCCTTGGCGGCTGAAGAAAGTCTCCCGCCGACACGTCCTGGAGGAGCCGAAACAATGCGTGTGCAATTCGCCATCTGGCCGGCCCCGGCGCACACCTACCCGCTGGCGCCGCTGGCCTGGGCGCTGAAGTCCGCGGGGCACGAAGTCGTGATCGCCACGCACCCGGGCGGGGTGGAGACGATCGCGTCGATGGGCATCACCCCGGTCCCGGTCTGCGACATCGACAGCATGCCGATCCCGATGGGCCCCGGCCGCGCCTACGAGAAGGAGCGGGCGGACCTGGCCGAGATCACCGAGGCCCTCGAAGCACTGGGCTTCGACGCCGACGACCCGGACCGCGAGCACTGGGACGTCTACAGCCAGTACTACCTGCCCGCGCAGTGGGACTTCGCGCCGTGGAAGGGCGACCCGAACGAGCCGCTGCCGTTCCTCGACGGCCTCGTCGAGTTCACCAAGGCGTGGAAGCCGGACCTGGTGATCTGGGACGCCTGCCTGCCCGCCGCCGCGGTGGCGGCCAAGGTCGCCGGCGCGGCGCACGCCCGCTGGTGGACCGCGCCCGACGTCTTCTGCCGCAGCATCGACAAGTTCAAGGAGCTCACGAGCAAGCCGGGCGCGCCGGAGCTGCCGAACCCGGCGGTCGAGACGGTCCGCGCGGCGGCCGAGCGCTACGGCGTCGAGATCGACGACGAGCTGCTGTGGGGCCAGTGGACGATCAACTCGCAGCCGACGGAGATCGGCCCCGAGGTGTCCGCGAACGTCGTCCCGATGCGCTGGGTGTCGTACTCGAGCCAGCAGCCGATGCCGGACTGGCTGTACCCGGTGCCGGAGCGCCCCCGCGTCGCGGTGTCGCTGGGCCTGTCCGAGCGCGCGTTCATGGAGGGCGGCTGGGACCACATCCCGGTGCTGCTGAACGCACTGTCCGAACTGGACGTCGAGGTCGTCGCGACGCTCGACGACCAGCAGCTGGCCAAGGTCGAGCAGATCCCGGAGAACGTCCGCGTCCTCCCGTTCGTCCCGCTGGACCAGCTGGTCCCGACGTGCTCGCTGCTCATCCACCACGGCGGCGTCGGCACGGTCATGCCGGCGATCCTGAACAGCGTCCCGCAGCTGCTGGTCGACTTCGTCGGCCACAGCATCCGGGCGAACCCGTCCGGCGCGGCCCGCCTGGCCCGCTCGCGCTACAGCCTCGGCCCGGCGCTGGCCCGCTTCACCCTGGCGAAGGGCGCGGGTCTGGTGCTGAACGTGGCCGAGCCGGACGCCTCGGTGATGCGCGAGCAGATCCGCCGGGTCCTGGAAGAGAAGTCCTTCAAGGAGAACGCCCAGCGGCTGCAGAAGGAGATCAACTCGGTCCCCGGCCCGGCTGAGTACGTGAAGATCCTGGAGCAGCTCACGCTCGACCACCAGGGCTGAGCCGGGAGCTGGGAGCAAAGGCCGCGGGCCGGGGGAGCGATCACCCGGCCCGCGGCCTTTTCGTGCGAGCGGTTCAGCCGGCGCGGCGGAGTTTCGGCTGCAGTGCCAGGGGCGTCAGCGTCCGCACGACTTCGGCGGGTGACGGCTGGGCGGCGTTTTCCGCGGCGACCCCGGCCGCCACTTCGGCGAACCGCGAGTCGTCCAGCAGCTCCCGGCACGCCGCCGCCACGGCTTCGGGCGTGATCTCCCCCGGCGCCAGCCGCAGCCCGGCGCCCGAACGGACCACGGCTTCGGCGTTCCCGATCTGGTCGTCGAAGTGCGGCAGCACCAGCTGTGGCACGCCCGCTTCGATCGCCGCCAGCGACGTCCCGTTGCCGCCGTGGTGGACCACCGCGTCGCACGTCCGCAGCACCTGCGCCAGCGGGAGCCGTCCCGCGTGGAGCACCGCGGACGGCAGCGTGCCCCACTCCGCCGCCGTCTCGTCGGCCACCGCCACCACCAGCTCGATGTCCAATGTGGACAACTCCTCGAGCAGGGCCAGGAACAGCCCGGCCGTGCCCAGCCCGGGGAGCACGGTGCCGAGCGTCAGGCACACCCGCGGCCGGCGCGGCGGGACCGCCAGCCAGCCCGGCAGCCGGGCGTCGCCGTTGTAGGGCACGTGCCGCATGCTCGCGTGCTCGGCCGCGTGCAGGTGGCGCAGGCTCGGCGGCCAGGTGCCGACGACGTGGTCCGCGCGCGGCAGTTCCGGCAGCCCCAGCGCGGACAGCTCGCCGGCGAGCACCTCGTTCGCCGCGGCCCGGTACTCGCGCAGCGCCGGCACGCCCCACTGCAGCTCGACGCCGGGGACGCCGTGCACCGCCGCCGTGACCGCGCCGGCCGCGGCCGCGCGTTCGAACACCACCAGGTCCGGCTGCCAGCTCTCGGCGAGCCGGAGCGTGCCGACCAGGTTGGCGGCGGAGATGCGGGCGAACACCCGGCCGTGGGCGAGCAGGTGCTCGCCGGCGTCGTCGAAGCCGTCCCCGGCGAGACCGGTGAAGTCCGCCGCGGGCCCGGCCGGGGTCGCCGGGAGGCCCGCGCGCAGCACCGTCGGCAGGTAGTCCGCCGACGTGGTCACCACGACCTCGGCGCCGGCGGCCCGGTAGGCCCACGCGAGCGGCACGAGGGGGAAGAAGTGTCCCGAGAGGGGCACCGTGGCGAAGAGGATCCGCATGATCGTGTGCTCCCAGCGTCGGCGAACGCCCAGGTGGGCGACGGTCCTTGCCTTCGAGGTTCCCAGCCGCCCGGCGCCGTCAGCGTCTCGTCGATTGCTTGCGGAGTTCGTGACGCAGAGCAATCAGAAAGATGCGGTCGTCATCGAGAGTGACCGACGATCAGTGTTGGACGAGTCACGCCCGGTGACTCTTGAAACGATTCAGACAAATCATCCAAAGGGGATCATGACCACCAACAGCTCGACGCCCCCAGGCGAGCGGGCGGGCAAGAAGGAGTGGATCGGCCTCGCCGTCCTCATCCTCCCGACCCTCCTGCTGTCGCTCGACCTGAGCGTCCTCATCCTGGCGATCCCGCACGTCACCGCGGACCTGCACCCCAGCAGCGCGCAGATGCTGTGGATCGTCGACATCTACGGCTTCACCATCGCCGGGCTCCTGGTCACCATGGGCAACCTCGGTGACCGCATCGGGCACCGCAAACTGCTGATGATCGGCGCCGCGCTGTTCAGCGTCGCCTCGGCGGTGGCGGCCTGGTCGTCCAGCGCGGAGATGCTGATCGCCGCCCGCGCGGGGCTCGGCATCGCCGGCTCCACGCTGATGCCCACGATGCTGGGCCTGATCTCCACGATGTTCCGCAACGCCAAGCAGCGGGCGGTCGCGATCAGCGTCCAGACGAGCTTCTTCATGGTCGGCATGGCGATCGGCCCGCTGGTCGGCGGCGTCATGCTGTCGGCGTTCTGGTGGGGTTCGGTGTTCCTGCTCGGCCTGCCGGTGATGGGGCTGCTGCTGGTCGTCGCCCCGATCCTGCTGCCCGAGCACCGGGCCGCCGGCGCCGGCGGCTTCAAGCTCGACCTGGTCAGCATCGTGCTGTCGATGGCCACCATCCTGCCGGTCGTCTACGGCCTCAAGGAACTGGCGCGCGGCAGCTCGGTCGTGGTGTCGCTGGTGGTCCTCGCGGCGGGCCTGCTCTTCGGGGTGGCGTTCGTCCGGCGGCAGCGCCGGCTCGCCGACCCGCTCCTGGACGTGCGGCTGCTCGGCCGCCCGGCCTTCAGCGGCGCGCTGGGCATGATGCTGCTCGGCGGCTCCACGATCAGCGGCATCATCCTGCTGTTCAACCAGTACCTGCAGCTGGTGCTCGGCCTGTCGCCGCTGAACTCCGGCCTGTGGCTGATCCCGTACACCGTCGGCATGGTGGCCGGGTACATGGTGTCGCCGGGCCTGGCCCAGCGGTTCCGCCCCGCCGTCGTCATCGCCGGCGGGATGCTGGTGTCCCTGGTCGGGTTCGTGCTGCTCACGCAGGTGCCGGCGAGCGGCGGGCTGGTCATCGCGGTGCTCGGCACGGTCCTCGCGACCGCCGGCCTCTCGCCGATGCTCGTGCTGGGCATCGGCCTGGTGATGGGTTCGGCGCCGCCGGAGAAGGCCGGGGCGGCGGGCGCGATTTCGCAGACGAGCAACGAGCTCGGGGTCGCGTTCGGGATCGCCGTGTTCGGGTCCGTCGCCACGGCCGTCTACCGCGGCGTGGCCGAGGTCCCGGCCGGCGTGCCGTCGGACGTCGCCGCGGCCGCCCGCGAGGGCATCGCCGAAGGCACGGCCGCGGCCGGCACGCTGCCCGGTGACCTCGCCGGGCAGCTGCTGACCGCCATCCGCGAAGCCTTCACCAGCGGGTTCGCCGGTGCGGCCGTGGTGTGCGCGGTGCTCATGGTGGTGCTCGCGACGGTGGCCCTGCTGCTGTTCCGGCACGTGCCGAAGAGCGGCCAGGAACCCGCCCCGGCTCCCGAGCCGGAGAAGGTCCCGGCCGCCGAAACCGTGTAGTCCTTCAGCCGTCGACGACGCGAGGTTCCGGGAGCGGGACGATGAACCGCCCCCGGAACCCGTCGGCGCGCAGCAGGGAAATCAGCTCGTCGGCGATGTGCCACGACAGCAGCAGCGCGTACTCCGGCTGGTCGGGGCCGCACAAGCGATCCTGCGCCACCACGGGGAGGTGCGCGCCGGGGGAGAGCCGGCCGATCTTGCGCGGGTTGACCTCCGAAACGAACTCGAGGTCGGCCGGGCCCAGCCCGCAGTAGGTCAGCAACGTCGTCGCCCGCGCCGGAGACGTCGCGGCCGCGACGCGCGAACCGTCCCGCGTCACCTCGGCCAGCAGGCCACGCAGGCGGTCGCGGTGGTCGGCCACGCGCGCGGCGAACTTCCGGTAGACCGCTTCTTCGTTCAGCCGCAGGGGTTTCTCGAACTCCCGCAACGCGGCCACCGAGCTGTCCACTGCGTACTTGCCCGCGAAGCCGGCGTGGACGCGGAGCGATCCGCCGCGCGTGGGAATCCGCTCGACGCGGAAGACCTCGAGCCCGTGCGGGGCGAACGCCGCTTCGAGCGCCGTCAGCGAGTAGTACCGCGGGTGCTCGTGGTAGAAGAAGTCGTACTGCAGCGTCTCGAGGAGATCCGGCAGGTAGTGCGACTCCGAGACGAACAGTCCGTCCTCGCGCAGGATCGCGCGCACCCCGCTCAGGAAGTCGGCCGGGTCCCCGACGTAGGCCAGCGTGTTCACCGCGGCGACGATGTCCACAGGGGACAGTCGCCGGGCGGTCCCGGCGCCGAAGAACTCCCGGATGACCGGAGCCGCGCCGAAGCCGTTCGGGTCGACGCCGAGCACGTCGAGCCCGCGGGCGGCCAGTTCGGTGAGCAGCACCCCGTGGTTGCTGCCGATCTCGACGACCGAGGCGCGCGGGTACGCGGTGGCGAGGTCCGCCGCCAGGTCGCGCAGGTGCCGCCGGTAGCTGCCGGTCACCCCGTCGAGGTGGTGGTAGTCGCCGGAGAACAGCACGCGTTCGCTCACCGGCGTCACGATCTGGACCAGGCCGCAGCGCGGGCAGAAAGCGACGTCGAGCGGCCACGCGGGCTCGGCCGCCGCGTCCGCGGGGAACAAGCAGGCCGGCTGCGGCCCGAGCGCGAGGAACTCACGGACCTCGACGCCCGGGCACGTACGACAAACGGTTACCGCGCACCGCCCGGCGTGAAGGCCACCGGCAGGCGCTTGATGCCGTTGATCATCGGCGACGTCAGCCGCGCCGGCTCGCCCGTCGAGTGCAGGTCCGGGAGCCGGGTCAGCAGCTCGCGGAACATCACGCCGATCTCCAGCCGGGCCAGGTGCGCGCCGAGGCAGAAGTGCGGGCCCGGGCCGCCGTAGCCGATCTGCGGGTTCGGGTCGCGGCGCACGTCGAAGCCCGCGGGGTCGGTGAAGTACTTCGGGTCCCGGTTGGCGGCCCAGTAGTACATCATCACCTTGTCGCCGGGGACGAGCAGCTGACCGGAGAGCTCGACCGGCTCGGCGTCCTCGGCGATCGTGCGCCGCTGCGCGATGACCGGCGTCGTCCAGCGGACGATCTCCTCCACCGCGGTCGGCGTCACGCCGTCGAGGTCGGCCAGCCAGGCTTCGCGCTGCTCGGGGTGCTGCGTCAGCAGGTGGATGCCCCAGGTGATCGCGTTGCGCGTGGTCTCGGTGCCGGCGCCGGTGAGCAGGATGAAGAACTGGGCCAGCTCGTTCGGCGTCAGCGACTCGCCGTTGACCTCGGCGGTCATCAGCTGCGAAATCATGTCGTCGGTGGGGTTTTCGGCGCGCTTGGCGGCCAGCTCGTGCAGCAGGTTGGTCAGCTCCTGCACGGCCTTGAACAGCGCCTCGAACGCGTCTTCGCCCTCGGGGACGTACTCCGGGTCCTGGACGCCCATCATCTTGTTCGTCTGGTCGAAGACGAACTGCTGGTTGGCCTCCGGCACGCCCATCATGTCGCAGATGATGCGCAGCGGGAGCTTCGAGGCGATGTCCTCGACCGCGTCGCACTCGCCGCGGTCGATCACCTCGTCGACGATCTGCTTGGCCACCTGGGCCACGTTGTCGTGCAGCGACTTGATCTTCTTGTTGGTGAAGCCGCGGGAAACGATGCGGCGCAACCGGGCGTGCCGGGGGTCGTCCATCGAGATCATCGACTGGTCGAGGAACTCCGCCGGCATGTCGACCGGGGTGGCGTTGCCCTTGCCGGAGATGAACGTGCCCGGGTTGCGGCTGGCGAAGAGGATGTCGTCCATCTTGGTCACCGCGTAGTAGCCGCGGCCGCGCGCCAGCGAGCCGAACTCCGGCTCCTCGAAGAACGGCAGCCCCGGCCGGGCCCGCAGCTCGTCGAACGCGGCGTGCCGGAAATCGAGGGGCTTGGCCCAGAAGCCTTCGAAATCGGAAAGGTCGATCGTGGTCATGTTTCCGGCCTCCACGCCCAAAGTACGGTGTAGGACCGACTATCGCAGAGACCGGTGCTCGAGCGCGCCTTCGAGGTTGCGCGCGAGGGCGGCACGCCGGGAGACGCCGCCACCGCACGGCGAGTTGAAGAGTGAAACCGGAATATCAGCTTCGGCTGCCTCGAGCGATCCCAAGAGCAGGAGCCGGCATGGCGCAAACTGTGGAAGTACCCCTCGAGCCCCACCACCTGGGGGCGCCGAGGAAACTCGATTCGTTGACCGGCTTGCGGTTCTACGCCGCGTTCGTCGTGTTCCTCTTCCACACGGGGATCATGATGAACCCGGCGCTGCCGACCGGGCCGATCAACCCGTTCGCCGACGTGGACGTCGCGAAGTGGTACGGCGCGATCTTCGGGACCGGCGGCTTCGTCGGCGTGTCCTTCTTCTTCGTGCTCAGCGGGTTCGTGCTGTCGTGGTCGGTGAAGCCCGGCGAGCGCGCGCGGGCGTTCATCCGCCGCCGCCTGGTGAAGGTGTTCCCGAACCACCTGGCGATGTGGGTCGCGGCGATGGTGCTGTTCGCGGCCGCGTACACCAGCTGGAAGGCGTGGCTGCCCAACCTGTTCCTGGTGCACCCGTGGTTCCCGGACTTCAGCATCGCGATGAGCGTCGACACCCCGTCGTGGTCGCTCGGCGGCGAGCTGCTGTTCTACATGCTGTTCCCGCTGATCATCCGCCCGATCCTGCGGATGGGCACCCGCCGACTGTGGCTGTGGGCGGGGATCATGGTCGCCGGGCTGTTCGCCTACCAGCTGATCGCGACGTTCGTCGTGCCGAGCGACGGCGCCAACCCGAACATCCCGATTTCGCCGCTGCAGTACTGGTTCGGCTACTTCCTGCCGGTCGGCAGGCTGTTCGAGTTCGTGCTGGGCGCCGTGCTGGCCCGGATCGTGCTCGCCGGCAAGTGGATCGGCATCAAGCCGGCCGTGTCGGTCGTGTTCATGGTCGTCGGGTACGTCGCTTCGATGTTCGTGCCGTTCCAGTTCTCGCTGAACTTCGCGACGCTGATCCCGATCGCGGTGATGGTGGCGTCGTTCGCCAACGCGGACCTGCACGGCACGCGCACGCGGCTGCGCGGCCCGATCGCCGTCTGGCTCGGCAACGTGTCCTTCGGGTTCTACCTGTCCCAGGGCGTGACGATCTTCTACCTGCGGTCCCTGATGGGCAACGCCGTGCTGAGCACGCCGCTCGCCATCCTCACGCTGATCGGCCTGTTCGTCGTGACGCTGTTCGTCGGCTGGCTGCTCTACCGGTTCGTGGAGACGCCGATGATGCGCCGGTTCAGCCGGGCCCGTCCGGCGCGGATCCCCGCACCCCGCGCGAGCTAGCGCTTTCCCGAGCGGCCCCGTCACCCCCGTGGTGGCGGGGCCGCTTTCGTGCCGCCGTGTCCCGGCCGCTGTCCGTGCGGACGCGGGAAAGCCACCGGCCCCGCCCCTCCGGAGAGGGACGGGGCCGGTGGCTGCCCGTACGGCGGGTGCGGCCTCAGCGCTCGAGGATCCGCGGCTCCGGCAGCGGCTCGATGAGCGTGCCCCGGAAGCCTTCGTTGCGCAGGTTGGTGATGACCTCGTCGGCGATGTGCCACGACATCAGCAGCGCGTACTCCGGCTGGTTGTCCCCGGCCAGCTCCTGCTGGCTGATGATGGGGATGTGCGTGCCGGGGAACAGCTTGCCGATCTTGCGCGGGCTGATCTCGGAGACGACGTCGATGTCGTCCGGGCCGAGGCCGCAGTAGTTCAGCATCGTGACCGCGCGGCCCGGCGCGGACGCCGCCGCGACGCGCGCGCCGGTGTTCTTCAGGAACCGGACCAGCTCGTTGAGCTTCTCGCGGTGCTGTTCGACGCGCTCGGCGAACTGCGTGTAGATCATCGAGTCGCGCAGCTTGAGGGAGTCCTCGAGCTCGCGCAGTTCGACGACCGACTGGTCGACCTCGTGCTCGCCGACGAAGCCGGCGTAGACCCGGATCGACCCGCCGTGGGTCGGGATCCGCTCGATCTTGACCGTCTCCAGGCCGTGCCGGCGGAACGCCTCGTCCAGCGCGGTCACCGAGTAGTACCGGGAGTGCTCGTGGTAGGCGAAGTCGTACTGGAGGGTCTCCAGCAGGTCCACCAGGTAGTGCGACTCGGTGACGAACAGACCGTCGTCCTTGAGGAGCGCGGTCACGCCGTCCAGCACGTCGTGCAGGTTGGTGACGTGCGCGAACACGTTGAGCGCGACGACGAGGTCGGTCTTGCCGCGGGTGGCGGCGAGGTCGGCCCCGACGGTCGAGCTGAAGTAGTCCTTGACCACCTGGGAACCGGCGGCGGTCACCTGGCCGACCGGGTCGACGCCGAGGACGTCGAACGAGCGCGCGGCCAGCTTGTCCAGCAGGCTGCCGTCGTTGCTGCCGAACTCGACGACGGACCGGCCGTCGGTCGAGTCGAACAGGCCCGCGAGCGTGTCGGCGAGCCCCTGCAGGTGCTCGTGGTAGCCGGCGGTGAGGCCGGCGAGGTGGTGGTAGTCGCCCGAGAACAGGATGCGCTCGCTGACCGACTCCAAGACCTGCACCAGGCTGCACTGTTCGCAGAAACCCAGTTCGAGTGGCCAGAGGCGTTCGTTCTCCGCTTCTTCCCGGTTCGCCGGGAAATGGAACGAAGGCTGCTGGCCGAGTGAGAGGAACTTGCGGACCTCCACGTCCCCACACGTCTGGCAGAGCGTTTTACTCACGACCTACTCCTTCGGGCTAGCCGTACGGTGCTCCGGTGGACAAACGTACGGCGGCCGCTTCCGCGCAGGCGTCTCCGCGATTGCGCGCTAGCGCCCGAGAATGCCGTACCGCGCCTCGGTGTCCGTTTTCTGCGGTTTCCACCACCATTCGTTTTCGCGGTACCAATCGAGGGTCGCGGCCAGTCCGGCGCGGAAATCCGCGTACCGCGGCCGCCACCCGAGTTCGGTGCGCACCTTGGTGGAATCGTTGGAATAGCGCAGGTCGTGGCCGGGCCGGTCCTCGACGTGGTCGTAGGCGTCCGTGGGCAGCCCGGAAAGCTCGAGGATCAGTTCCACGATTTCCTTGTTGCTGCGCTCGTCCCCGGAACCGATGAGGTAGGTGTGGCCGGTGCGGCCGCCGTCGATGATCCGGTGCACGGCGTCGTTGTGGTCGGCGACGTGCGTCCATTCCCGGACGTTGGCGCCGGCGCCGTACAGCTTCGGGCGGGCGCCGGTGAGCAGGTTGGTCACCTGGCGCGGGATCAGCTTCTCGACGTGCTGGTACGGGCCGTAGTTGTTGGCGCAGTTGGAAAGCGTGGCCTCGACGCCGTAGGAGCGGACCCACGCGCGGACGAGCATGTCCGAGCTCGCCTTGCTCGCCGAGTACGGGCTAGACGGGTCGTAGGCGGTTTCCTCGGTGAACTGCTCGACCGCGTCGAGCGCCAGGTCGCCGAACACCTCGTCGGTGGAGATGTGGTGCAGCCGCCGCCCGTGCTTGCGGACCGCTTCCAGAATGGTGAACGTGCCCATGATGTTCGTCCGGACGAACGGCGACGGATCGTGCAGGGAATTGTCCACATGGGATTCGGCGGCGAAGTGGACGACGGTGTCGGACCCGGCCACCAGCCGGTCGACGAGCCCCGCGTCGCAGATGTCGCCGTGCACGAACCGGATCCGGTCGGCGACCGGCCCGAGGCTGTCGCGGTTGCCCGCGTAGGTGAGCGCGTCCAGCACGGTCACTTCCGCGTCCGGCCGCCGTTCGATCGTGTCCTGCACGAAGTTCGCGCCGATGAACCCCGCTCCGCCCGTGACCAGCATCCGCATGCGGGCACGGTGCCACGGCGCGGACCGCCGGCGCGTCTCTTCCCTTGCGCGTCAGGCCGCCGGCCGGTCGCGGTCGAGCAGTTCCATCACGACGTCCACTTCGGACCGGTCGAGCGCGCTCATGTACCGGCGGAGCCGGACCCGTTCGGCGCCGGAGGGCCGCACCCGTTCGCTGCGCGCGCCGGGCAGGTGCCGCTTCATCGTCGACCGCGCCCGCTGCAGCGCGCTGTTGGCCGAGGCGACGCTGATCGCGAGCACGTCCGCGCACTCCTTGGCCGACCACCCGAGCACGTCGCGCAGCACGAGCACCGCGCGCTGCTTGGGCGGCAGGTGCTGCAGTGCGGTGAGGAACGCCAGCTCGAGCACCTCCCTGGCGAGCACGGCGGCGTCCGCACCCGGCGTGCTCGGCTCGGGGCCGCCGGCATCGAGCTCGTCGGCGTCCGGCTGCCGGGCGAGGTGGTCGAGGCAGCAGTTGGTGGCGATCCGGTACAGCCAGGCCCGGAAGGTCGAGCGGCCGGCGTACTGCTCGCGCTTGTGCCACGCGCGGAGGAAGGTCTCCTGCACCATGTCCTCGGCCTCGTCGTAGGACCCGAGCAACCGGTGGCAGTGGACGCGCAGCTCGTGCCGGTGCCGTTCGAGCAGCCTCCCGAACGCCCGCTCGTCGCTCACGGCGACGGCGCTGGTCCGGCCCGGTCTGTCGTCCACTCGTCGTACTCCCCTCGCATCCCCGGGTCCAGGCTCGCAGCGCGGTGGGCAGCGCCCTACTCCTCGGTTGCGGTCCGCGTTCGCGCGCGGGAGGGGACCGGGCGCGGCGGTTCTTCTCCCAGGGTGCGGTCCGCGGTCCCGGCCGTCGCGGTCAGTTCGCACCCGGGCACGTGCGGTGAAGGCCCGTTCCGGCCCGTTGATCAGCGGCGGGTGCCCTTCGGCCCGCCGGCACGTCTCCCGTAGTGCCCTTTGCCGCTCGGCAACGCGGGAGATGTGCCGGTCGATCAGCTCCCGCACGATGAGGTGGTTGACGCCGATGGCCGGGAGGAAGTCGTGTCACCAGGATTGGGAGCCGCCGCCGGGACGCCGCCGGCCGACACGGCGAGCCGGGCCGAGCTGTCCGCGCGGCGGCGTGGGATGTTGGCGTTGTTCACCACCGCCACCCTGATGAACGCCGCCATGGCCGCCGTCGCGCCGACGAGCACCATCTGGGCCGAACCGTACGTCGGTGTCATGTGGAGCGCGTTCCCGCAGACGTTGACCATCCTCGGCACCGGTCTCGGGGCACTGCTGCTCGTGCGGGCCACGTCGTGGCTGGGCTGGCGGGCGAGCCTGATGGTCGCCTTCGCCGTCGGGACGCTCGGGGGCCTGATCTGCTTCACCGCGACGCTGATCGAGAGCATTCCCCTGCTGGACGCGGGGATGTTCGTGCTCGGCCTCGGCGTCGGCGGTTCGATCGTCTCGCGGTACGCGGCCGCTGAGCTCTACCCGAAGCACCGCAGCGGGTACGCGCTCGGGCTGGTCGTCGCCGCCGGTGCGGTGGGCTCGGTCGGCGGCCCGCTGCTGCTGGCCCCGATGAGCTCGCTGATGGGGAAGTTCGGCCTGCCGGAGCTGTCCGGGCCGTTCCTGCTCGCCGCGGTGGTCAGCGCGGTGGCCGGGCTCGGCGGCATCACGCTGCCGCGGCACAAGGCCCCGCGCGGGGAAGGCTCGCAGCTGGCCGTGCTCGGCTCGGTGTTCCGCTCGAGCTCGGCGCGGATGCTGCTGCTGGTCATGATCGTCAGCCAGCTCATCATGGTCGGGATCATGACCGCGGCCCCGATGGACATCATCCTCAAGGACGGCACCCTGGTCGTCGTGGGCGCCGCGCTCGCCGCGCACGCCGGCGGCATGTTCGTCTTCGCCCCGCTCACCGGCTGGATGATCGACCGGGTCGGCGCGCGCAAGGTGATGTTCGCCGGCCTGGCGGTGCTCGTGCTCGCCGCCGCGATCGGCGCGGGCTCCACGATGTCGCACACGGTGCTCGGCTCGATCTCGCTGTTCCTGCTCGGCTACGGCTGGAACCTCGGGTTCATGGCGGGCAGCCGCACGCTCGCGACGACGCTGTCCTCGAACGGCCAGGGCCAGGTCGTCGGCGCGGTCGACGCCGTCGTCTGGTGCGTCTCGGCGACCGGCACCATCGGCGGCACTGCCTTGCTCGGCGCCGGCGGGTACTCGATCATGGCCGAGATCATGGGGATCCTGCCGATCGTCGCCTTCCTGCTGCTGCTCCGCAGCCGCCCGGTCGCGGCGGTTTCGCCGGCCGCCGCCCCCACGGGCGAGGCCGGGACCCCCGAACGCGCCGACGAAGCTGCCTGACCGCGAGGAAGGACGACCCTGGTGCGCTGGAACGCGCTGGAGCGGCGGCTGGCGGGTGAGCTCCTCACCCCGGCTTCGGCCGGTTACGACGAGGCCCGCCGCTCCGAAATGGCCCGGTACGACAGCGTCCGCCCGGCCGTGGTGGTCCGCTGCACCACCGACGCCGACGTGGCGGTGGTACTGGCCGCGGCCCGCGAAACCGGGCTGCCGCTGGCCATCCGCGGCGGCGGCCACGACTTCGCCGGGCATTCGTCCACCGCGGGGATCCTGCTGGACACCCGCCCGATGGCGACGGCGTCGGTCGAAGGCGGCCGGCTCGTCGTCGGTGCGGGCGCCCGGCTCGCCGACGCCTACGACGCCCTGGCGCCGCACGGCCGGACGATCCCGGCCGGCTGCGGCCCGACGGTCGGCCTCGCCGGGCACGCGCTCGCCGGCGGCATGGGCATCCTCGGCCGCCGGCACGGGTTCGCGGCCGACCGCCTGCGCGCGGCCACCGTGGTCCTCGCGGACGGCCGGGTCGTGGCCTGTTCCGAGCAGCGGGAGCCGGACCTGTTCTGGGCGCTGCGCGGGGCGGGCACCGGCAACTTCGGCGTCGTGACGCGGCTGGTCTTCGACCCCGTGCCCGCGCCGGAGGCCACCAGCTTCCACCTCACGTGGGGCCGCGAGCACGCCCCGGCGCTGGTGCTCGCCTGGCAGGAGTGGCTCGTCGGCGCGCCGCGCGAAGTGGCCCCGAGCCTGATGGTGACGGCGTCGGCGAACCCGGCCGACGAGCCCGTCACGCACCTGTTCGGCACGCTGACCGGCGGTGCGGAATCGGTGACGGAGTTCGTGCGCTCGCTGCCCGCGCCGGTCACCGACACCCGCGTCACGCTGCCCTACCGCGAAACCAAGGCCTACCTCGCGGAGAACGGGCCGGGCGACGACCACCCGGGCGCGCACCTCTACAGCCGGGCGGAGTTCATCGGTACGCCGCTGCCCGCCGACGTCGTCGAAGCGCTGCTGGCCGAGTTCGACGACGGGCGCAAGGCGGGGGAGGGCCGCTCCCTGGAGCTGCTGCCTTCGGGCGGCGCGTACAACGACGTCGACCCCGCCGCGACGGCCTTCCCGCACCGGGACGCGCAGTACCTGCTCAAGCACGCCGCCGACATCGACGCCGACCTCGAGCCGGCCGACACGCGCAAGTGGCTGAACCGCTCGTGGGACCTGACGCGCCCGTGGGGCACCGGCGGCGCCTACCCGGGCTTCCCGGACCCCGACCTCGAGGACGCCCCCTCGGCCTACTACGGCGCCAACCTCGCCCGGCTGCGGGCGGTCAAGGCGCACTACGACCCGGACGGACTGTTCCGGTTCGCCCAGTCCGTGCCGCTCGCGTAGCGGGACGGCCAGGAAGGAGAGGAACCATGACCGAGCCCACGCCCGCGCCGCACGTCTGCGCGGGGACACTGTTCACCCGCGGCGACACGGTGCTGCTGCTCCACCGCTCGATCTACGAGAACGGCTGGGACATCCCGGGCGCGCTGGTGGGGCACGGCGAATCGCCGGCCGCGGCCGCGCGGCGCCAGCTGGGCGAGGACCTCGGCCTGGACCGGGAGCCGCGGGGCCTGGTCGTCGTCGACTGGGTGCCGGGCGACGACGGCGACGAGTTCCTCTACGTCTTCGACGGCGGCGAACTCGCCGACGACGACATCCGGCTCACGCTCGGCCGCAACGGCCTGGACCGCTCGGAGTGGGTCCCGGTGGACCGGCTCGCCGAGTACCTGCCGCCGGAGCTGGCGGCGCGGTTCACCGTCGCGCACGGCACGACGAAAACGCTCTCCCTGGAGCGCGGGAAGCCGGCCGGCAACGGCTGAAAGTCCGCTCACCAGAAGAAGAGCCCGGCCGCGGCCGGGCTCTTCCCATGCCCTGACCAGGAAAGTCACGATCGGCAGGGGATTTTTCGCCTGGCACCGATGAGTTCTGCACCCGCCGGCCGTCACATAAGCAGGCAACAACCACTGGGTGGAGACGAAAACGAGGTGCGGTCATGACGATCGAGCAGGCGAGCGCGACGCTGGTGCCGGCGGCGCGATCGCGGCTGCATCAGGCGTTCTCGGCGCTGTCGGAGCCTGAACTGCGGTCGCGGCCAGGGGCCAAGTGGCAGGTCGTGCGCCCGGACGTGGTGCCGGCGTGGGTGGCGGACATGGATTTCCCGGTCGCGGAGCCGATCCGGGAGTCCCTCCACGACCTGATTTCGGCGGGCGACTTCGGCTACCCGGACTGGCCGACGGGCGCGCGGACCGTGCGCGAAGCCTTCGTCGACCGGATGGCCGACCGCTACGGCTGGTTCGTGAACCCGGGTGACGTGCGCGAGTTCACGAACGTCGCGCAGGCCGTGCGCGTGGTGCTGGAAGCGTCGACGCGCCCGGGCGACGGGATCGCCATCCACACCCCGGCGTTCGGCCCGCTCACGAAGATGATCACCAGCCTGGGCCGCCGGGTCGTGCCGATCCCGATGGAGGACACCGAAGCAGGCTGGCGGTTCGACGCCGGGCAGCTGGACGCGGTGCTGGCCGGGGCCAAGCTGCTCCTGCTGGTGAGCCCGCACAACCCGACCGGGCGCGTGTTCACCCGCGCGGAACTGACCGCGCTCGCCGCCGCCGTCGAGCGGAACGACATGCTGGTCGTCTCCGACGAGCTGCACGCCGACCTGACGTTCGCGCCGCACCGGCACATCCCGTTCGCTTCGCTGAGCACGGAAATGGGCGCGCGCACGGTGACCGTGTACGGCGCCAGCAAGGCCTTCAACCTGGCCGGGCTGCGCTGCGCGGTGGCGCACCTCGGGCCCAAGTGGATGCGCGCGGTGGTCGACGTCCAGGCGGCCCTGCTCGGCTCGGTCAACATCTTCGGCGCGGCCGCGACGGTGGCCGCGTGGACCCGGGGCGACGAGTGGCTCGACGCGACGGTCTCCTACCTCGACCGCAGCCGGTACATGGTCGCCGAGACGATGCGGACCGAGCTGCCGATGGTGCGCTACCACCTGCCGGAGGCGACTTACCTGGCGTGGCTGGACTTCCGGGCGTTCGGCTGGTCGGACCCGACGTCGGTGGTGCGCGAGACCGCCGGCATCGAGCTGAGCCCGGGCGAGTCGTTCGGCCGCGGCGGGCAGGGGTTCGCGCGGCTGAACTTCGCGACTTCTTGGCCGTTGCTCTGCGACCTGAAAGGCCGGGTGGCGGCCAGCGTTCCGTTGCTATCGTCCGTGGCATGAGTGCTCCGGAGCCGCTGCTGATCGAGGTGAGCAGGCTCCTGCGCGGCCCGCTCGGCGAATGCGTCCCGGACGCCGCCGTCCTGGTGGTGGACGGGAAGATCGCCGCGGCGGGCCCGCGCGGGTCCGTACCGGCGCCGGACTCCGCGCGGCGCCTGGCGTTCCCGGGCGCGACGCTGGTGCCCGGCCTGATCGACGGGCACGTGCACCTGGCGATGGACGGGGGTAGCGACCCGGTGGCGGCGCTGCTCGCCGCGGGCCCCGGCGAAGTCGAGGCCGGGATGGCGGCGCGGGCCGCGCGGCTCGTCGCCTCCGGCGTGACGACGGTCCGCGACCTCGGCGACCGGCCGCCGCGGATCACCGGGCTCCGGCGGGAGATCGACGCCGGCACCCGGCCGGGCCCCCGCATCCTGGCCGCGCTGGCCCCGCTGACCCCGCCGGGCGGGCACTGCTGGTTCTTCGGCGGCGAGGTGACCGGCGAAGCGGCGATGCGAGACCTGGTCCGCGCCAACGCCGAAGCGGGCGCGGACGTCATCAAGGTGATGGCCAGCGGCGGCAGCCTCACGCCCGGCGGCGCGGCGATGTGGGAGTCCCAGTTCACCCCGGCCGAGATGAAGGCGGTCGTCGCGGAGGCGCACGCGCTCGGCCTGCCCGTGGCGGCGCACGCGCACGGCACGGAGTCCATCGAGTTCGCGGTCGACGCGGGCGCGGACACGATCGAGCACTGCTACTGGCTGGCCGGCGACGCGCAGTGGCACCGCCGCGAGGACATCGCGCGCCGGATGGCTTCCGCCGGCATCGCGGCGTGCTGCACGGCCGGCCCGCGAGACTGGCTGGTGCAGCGGGAAAAACTCGGCGAGGCGGCGGCCCGTCCGCTGTTCGACCGGATCGCGTGGCTCGACGCGCTGGGCGTGCCGATCCTGCCCGGCTCCGACGGCGGCGTGCGGAACGCGGTGTTCGGCGAGTACGCCGGGCTGCTGGGGATGTACGAGTGGCTGGGGTTCAGCCCGGAGCGGGTCCTGGAACTGGCCACGTCCGGCGCGGCGGACATCCTGGGGTTGTCTTCGGTGACCGGCCGCGTGCGCCCCGGACTGGACGCGGACCTGCTCGTGGTCGGCGGCGATCCGCGCACCTCGACGTCCGTGCTGGCCGACGTGCGCTTGGTGGTCGCCCGCGGCCGCGTGGTGCGCTGAAGGGGACTTTCCCCGCAGCCGATGCCGGGAAAGTCCCCTTCAGCACGCCGTTCAGGAGAAGTCGGGCTCCGAAATCCGGGCCCGCTTGATCTCCGAAACGTGCTCGAAGCCCGCCAGCGTCGCCAGCGCGTCGAACAGCCGTCCCGCGTCTTCGCCGCGCGCGATCTTCGAGACCACCGGGCCGAAGAACGCCGCCCCGTCGATCCGGATGATCGGCGTGCCGATCTCGATGCCGACCGCGTCCATCGCCTCGCGCGTGCTCGCGCGGACCTGGTCGTCGGCGGCATCCGTCGTGGCGACCTCGTTCAGCTCCGCCGGCAGGCCCAGCTCGTCCAGCGCCGCCGAGATCACCGCCGGGAAGTCCTTGTTGCCTTCCTCGTGGATCCGCTTGCCCAGCGCGGTGTAGAGGTCGCGCAGGACCTTCGGGCCGAGCTGGTCGGCGGCCGCCGTCGCCACGCGGACCGGGCCCCAGGCTGCCTGCATCCGCTTGAGGTACGCCTCCGGGTCGTCGAGGTACTGCTCCGGGATCTCGCGGTCGGCGTTGACCACCGAAACGCTCATCACCCGGAACCGCAGGTCGATCTCCCGGACCTGCTCGACCTCCAGCAGCCACCGCGACACGACCCAGGACCACGGGTCCATCGGGTCGAACCACTGTTCCACGGTGTTCATCCTTACCCCTTCCGCACTTCGATGCCGGCGAACAGGTCGTCCTCCGGCCCAGAGCCGCCCACCCGGGAACGGGCGAGCTCGAAATCTTCGGTCGGCCACAGCTGCCGCTGGAGCTCCAGCGGGACGGCGAACCAGTGGCTGTCCGGGTCGATCTGGGTGGCGTGCGCGAGCAGCGCGGCGTCCCGCTGCGGGAAGTGCTCCGCGCACGGCACCCTGGTCGTGATCCGGGCGTAAACGTCCGGCTTGGTGTCCCACTCCTTCAGCCACTCGTGGTACGGCGACTCCAGGCCTGCTTCGAGCAGCGCCTCGTGGAACATCGCCATCTTCTTGCCGCACCACTCGTGGACGTAGTAGAGCTTCAGCGGCTGCCAGTCCGGGTCGTCGCCGGCCGCCTCGAACGCCGCGACCGCGACCTCGTGCGCCCGGATGTGGTCCGGGTGCGGGTAGCCGCCGTTCTCGTCGTAGGTGATCACGACGTGCGGCCGGAACTCCCGCATCTCGACGAGCAGCCGTTCGGCGCACGTTTCCAGCGGCAGGCTGGCGAACCGGCCCGGCGGGACCGGGGTGCCGTCCGGCCAGCCGGAGTCGGCGAAGCCGAGCCACCGCTGCTCGACGCCGAGCACCTCGATCGCGCGGGCGATCTCGCCGCGGCGGACCGCGGTCAGGTCGGCGCGCACTTCCGGCGTGTCCATGGCCGGGTTGAGGATGCTGCCCTCTTCGCCGCCGGTGCAGGTGACGACCAGGACTTCGTGGCCCTCGTCGACGTACCGCGCGAGCGTCGCCGCGGCCTTGCTCGATTCGTCGTCCGGGTGCGCGTGCACCGCCATCAGCCTCATCGTGCCCTCCGCACCAGGGTCGCCCCGCCGTCGACGTCCAGGCCCTGCCCCGTGATGTGCTTCGCGGCGGGCGAGCAGAGGAACGCCACGACGTCGGCGACGTCGTCGGCGGTCTGTTCCCGGCCGAGCGGGACGCGGTCGGCGACGACCTCGTCGAACTCGGCGCGGCTGACGTCCTGCCACTGCTTGCTCCAGACGAACCCGGGCCGGACGGTGTTCACCCGCACCCCGGCCGGCGCCAGCGCGACGGCGAGCGAGGTGCTCCAGTGCTCGAGCGCGGCCTTCGCGGCGCCGTACGCGGGGGAGACGACCCACGGCATGTTCGCCGCGATCGAGCTGACGTTGCAGATCGCCGAGCCGCGGCCGAACCGCTCGCGCAGGGCGCGCGTCACGCGGTAGGCCGTGGTGAGGTTGAGCGCGAAGATGTCGTCGAACACCGCTTCCGGCGGCCACGCCGGGTCGTCGACGGGTTCGAGGTGCGGGCGCCGTTCGCCGCCGAGCACGTTGACGAGCACGGTGAGCTCGCCGGGCAGCGCGGCCGCCAGTCTGTCCACTTCGGACGCTTCACGCAGGTCGCAGACGAAACCCTTGGCACCGGCGGGAACCACCGGCTCGACCACGTCGACCGCCACGACTTCGTCGACCACGCCGGCGTCGAGCAGCCGCTCGGCCACGGCCGACCCGATCCGCCCGCCCGCGGCGGTGACCACTCCGGTTCTCATCGAGACGCCCCTTCCGGGATGCGGGCCGCCACCGCGCGGTAGTCCGCGACCAGGCGGTCCATCGGGTAGGTGGCCGCCGCCGCGGCCGCCGCGGCCGCGCCGATGCGCTCGCGGTCCCGCAGGCAGGAGAGCAGCCCGCACACGGCATCCGTGACGGCCGCGGTGTCCGCCGGATCGACCAGCAGCCCGGTCCGGCCGTGCTCGATCTGGGCACACAGCCCGCCGACGCGCCCCGCGACGACCGGCCGTCCCTTGGCCATCGCTTCGGTGACGGTGAGCCCGAAGCCTTCCGCGAGGCTCTTCTGCACGACGACGTCGGCCCGCCGTTGCAAGG
This sequence comes from Amycolatopsis sp. NPDC049159, assembly GCF_040648295.1. Lineage (NCBI taxonomy): Bacteria > Bacillati > Actinomycetota > Actinomycetes > Pseudonocardiales > Pseudonocardiaceae > Amycolatopsis > Amycolatopsis sp. NPDC049159. Next base: position 172,356 of record NZ_JBEZDL010000014.1, on the reverse strand, counting down.
CGTTGATCAGCAGGGCGGCTCGTTCGGGGTGCTGCTGTGAGGTGCGCAGGAGGTGCACCCGGCGCCGCAGCGACGCGGGCAGTGCGGCCCTGAGCCGCCGCACTTCGGCGAGCACGGCGAGGCCTTCGGGGTCGTCCGGGATCTCTTCGGGGTCGTTGCCCGCCAGCACGAGGTGGACGTCCCCGGGCAGGCCGGGCAGGAGGCGGAGAACGCCGGGCATGTCCTTGAGCGGGTCCCACCGGGAGACCTGCAGCACCATCCGAGCCCCTACGGGCATGGGCGCATCCTGCTCGACGACGGCGAGCGCCCCGGCGGCCTCCGCCGTCAGCCCGGCCTCCGCCAGCAGCGCACCCGTCTCCGCCGCGCACATCGGCCGGTTCTTCGCCGCCTTCGGGTCGAACGCCGGCGCGCACACCGCCACCGGACGTCCCGGCGGGGCGTACTCCGCCAGCGCCGTCACCACGACGTCCACAGAGGACAGTTCACCCGCGAAAGCCCGCCACACCACCTCGGGCCCCGCCGCACCCGCGGCGTCGGTCCCGATGTGGCAGTGCCACACCACCCGCGCGCCCACCGCCGCCAGCGCCGGGGCCAGGCCCAGCACCTGCGGGTCGTGCAGCACCACGGTGTCGCCCGGCCCCACCCGCGCGGCCAGCCACTCCGCCTGCGGGGCCAGCACCGCCCGGTAGTGGTCCAGGCCGGCCGCCGGGATCCGCGGCGCACCGCGGTCGTGCAGCAAGTGGTGCAGGGACTTGGTGAACGCGAAGAACCCGTCGTCCCCGGCGATCACCGCCCACCCCGCGTCGACGCCGGCGGCGAGCTGCGCCGGTACCAGGCCGTGCAGCAGCTCGGCGACACCGCCGCCGGTCGCGGTCGCGTTGACGTGCACCAGCCGCGGCCCCGGGCCCGGCTCACGCACCCACGCGGGCTTCACCACGTCCGCCCTTCGGCCACCGCGTCCGGCACCATCGACCGGAGCACGCCGAGGCCGCGCTCGATGCTGCGTTCGCGGGGGAGCAGCGTGTCCTCGTGCTCGAGGTACAGCACGCCGTCGAAACCTTCGTCCTGCAGCGTCGCCACGATTTCCGCCCAGGGCAGCTCGCCGAGGCCGAGCGCACGGAACCGGATCGGCGGCTGCGGTCCGTAGCGGCCCCAGCCGGGGCCGGACGGCAGGCCGCGCCCGGACCAGCGCTGCAGGTCTTTCGCGTGCACCGAGCCCATCCGCGTTTCCCAGCCGCGCACCGCGTCGACCGGGTCGTGGCCGGTCGCGGCGAGGTTCGCCGGGTCGACGCACAGCCCGAGCACGTCGGCCCAGTCTTCGGTCATCGAGAACAGCAGTTCCGCGCTCGCGCGGTCGTAGACGACCTGCTTCGGGTGCGGCTCCACCAGCAGCCGGACGCCGGCCTCGCGCGCGGCCCGCACCAGCGGCTCGGCGGCCGTGCGGAACGCGGCGATGTTGTCGGCCCAGCTCACGTCGCTGTGCCACCACGACAGCCAGCGCCCGAAGTCGGGGCAGCCGGGCAGCAGCCGGACGTCCGGCGCGCCGAGCCGCTCGGCCAGGCGGATCGCGCCGAGGGCGCAGGTGAGCGCGTGGGCGCGCTTGGCCGCCGCGTCGCCGCGGTGCACCGGGTCGGTGTGCCGGTCGTGCGGGCCGAGCAGCAGCTGCGCGTCGCGGCTGTTGCTGACGCAGCCGATCTGCTGCCCGCGCAGCACCTCCGCCACCTCGTCGCGGTAGGTCGCGTCGTCCGCGCACCGGACCGCGTCGATCAGCCCGAACGTCGTGTCGGTCGGCACGTCCAGCCACAGCGGGCCGAACTTCTCCGCGTGCCGCAACGCGGTGGCCAGGTCGAGGTCACCGAACGCCGCCAAGCACAGTCCCAGCTTCATGTCGCCTCCTCGGGGGCAGCGCCGCGGCGTAGGCGTCGAGCCCGCCGGGCAGCGCCGGTTCGCCGGAGCCGGCGAACCGGTCGAGCGCGGTCAGCACGACCGAGGCCGTGTCGGTCACGAGGTCGGCGCTGCCGGCGCCGACCGGTCCGGTCAGGTGGTGGGCGAACTGCTCGTACAGCTCGGGGCACCCGGTGAACACCCCGCCCGCCGCGGCGACGGCGAACCCGTCCGGCAGGCCGAGCGCGTCGCGGACCGCGTACACGCCTTCGGCCAGATCGCCGACGGCCTGGTCGATCACGCCGAGCGCGACGTCGTCGCCGGCCAGCCAGGTCCTGCAGATCACCGGTGCGAGCGCGGCCAGGCCCTGCTTGGGGAACGGCTGCGCGGCCAGCCGGCGCGCGAGGCCGGCGACGGTCGTCCCCGCGTACTCGCTCAGCGCGTCGACGAGCTGCGTCTCCGGGCCGCGGCCGTCGGTGGCGCGGACGGCGGCCCGCAGCCCGCGCAGGCCGATGTCGACGGCGCCGCCCTCGTCGCTGCCGAGGTACTCGCAGCCGCCCGCGTTGGCCACGCGCTTCCCGTCGGTCCCGAAGAAGCCGGAGCCGGTGCCGCACACGGCGACCACGCCGACGCCGGAGAGCGCCGGAACGCCCCACAGCAGCGGCAGCACGTCGTTGGAGACGACCAGCCCGGCGTCCAGGCCCACGGCGTCGGCGGCGGCGCGGGCCCGCTCGAGCTCCGGGCCGATCCCGCCGGGCCCGGCCGCGGCGCTGGCCAGCCAGCCGACCGACGGCCCGGTCCCGAGCACGGCGCCGATCTCGGCGAACGCCTCGCGCAGGGTGCGGCCGGCGGCGTCGCCGGTGGCGTGCGGGTTGATCGACGGCAGCTCGAACGTCCGCCGCGGGCCGCCGTCTCCGGGCACCACCAGAGCCCGGGTCCGGCTGCCGCCGGCGTCGATCGCGAACCGGCCGACCATCAGACCGCGACCACGGGGCCGGTCCGCAGCATCTGCCGCAGCCCGTCCGCCGGCGTCATCGGCGTCCAGCCGGCCAGCCCGGGCAGGTGCCCGAAGTCGTCGCAGGCCAGCGAGGAGTGCCGCGGGCGCGAAGCCCACAGGGTGTCGCGGCGCAGGACCGGCCGCACCAGCGCCGGGTCGGTCCCGCTCAGGCGGTAGGCCACCGTCGCGAAGTCGAACCGGCTCAGCTCGGCCGGCCCGGCCAGGTGCGCGATGCCGGTCGGGAGCTCCGGCACGCGGCAGAGCGCGGCCAGCACCGCAGAGACGTCGTCGATGTGCACGGGCGTGAACGACTGGTCGGTCGGCGCCTCCAGCTCCTCGCCCGCGGCGGCGGCCTGCAGGCAGCGCTGGCCGTAGGTGGCGCGGTGCGCCGGGCCGGTCCAGCCGTAGACGAGGCTGACGCGCAGGGCGAGGTTCGGGCCGGTCAGCAGTTCCTGCTCCGCCAGCGCCTTGACCCGCCCGTAGACGTTGTGCGGGCTGATCGGGTCGGCCGGGCGGTGGCCGCCGCGCGAACCGTCGAAGACGTTGTCGGTGGAGACCAGCACCGTCGGCACCCCGGACCCGGCGAGCAGCTTGGCCACGCCGTGGTGGACGGCCTCCGCGCGCTGCTCGTTCGCTTCGATCCAGGTGACGTCGCTGGGGCCGTGGGTCAGGATGACCCGCGCCGGGCGCAGCGTGTCGACGTGGGTGCGCAGGCGTTCGCGGCCCGCCGGGTCGTCGAGGTCGACGGACAGGTGCCCGGCGTGGGCGAGCGGCGTGGTCGACACGGTCGCCACGTCGTGGCCGTCCGCGCGCAGCCGGTCGGCCACCGAAGCACCGATCAGCCCGCGGCCGACGACCAGAACCGTGTGGTCAGACATGGGTTTCGCTCCTCCTCGTCAGCGCGATCGAGCCGGTGCCCACCGTGGCCGCCAGCGCGGCGAGGTCCGGCACCAGGATGTCCACATCGGACGGATCACCGAGCAGGGGCCCGTCGATGCCGATGACGCGGCAGCCGGCGGCCCGCGCGGCGAGCACGCCGGGCCGGGCGTCCTCGACGACGACGCACGACTCCGGCACGAAGCCGAGCCGCGCGGCGGCGGCGAGGTAGCCGTCGGGGGCCGGCTTGCCGCGCGGGACCTCGCCCGCGGCGATCAGGACGGCCGGGACCGGCAGCAGCACGCTGGTCAGCCGGGCGGTCGCGAGCGGCCGCGTCCCGGACGTCACCACGGCGTGCCGGGTGCCGGGCAGCGCGGCGAGGATCTCCGCCGCTCCGGGGCACGCCACGAGCTCGCTGGTGTCCGCCGCCTGGAGCAGTTCCAGTGCGGCGGCTTCACCGGCGGCGTCGAGGTGCGGCGCGACGGCCGCGATCGTCTCGGCCGACGGGCGTCCGTGGCAGGCGGCGACCACGGCGTCCGGGTCCAGCCCGTGGTCCACCGCCCAGGCGCGCCACGACCGCTCCACGGTGCTGCCGGACTCCACCAGCACGCCGTCGAGGTCGAACAGCACCGCCGCGCACGACAGCGCATCGGCCGGGGTGCTCATGCCGCCCTCGCCCCCTCGCGGGCTTCGGCCAGCGCGGTGGCGCGGGTCGCGGCCATCGCCATGGCGACCTCGTCGTCGGTGACGTCGTCGGCGATGACCGTGCAGCCGTACTCGATGGGCAGCACGAACCGGATCTTCGAGTCGCGGATCTTCCGGATCTGGCCGAGCGCCGCCGTGACGGCACCCGCCTGGACCGAGCTCGGGAGGTCCAAAGTGGACGTCGGCAGCCCGCAGCGGTTCAGCAGGCCGACCAGCCGCGCGCGGTCCTTCTCGGCGAGCATCCCGCGCCGCACCGCGATTTCGGCGGCGATCGTCATGCCGTAGGCGACGGCCTCGCCGTGCAGCACCGGGCCGTAGCCGGTCACCGTCTCGACCGCGTGGCCGACGGTGTGGCCGAAGTTCAGCGGGCGCCGCAAGTCCACTTCGTACGGGTCCAGCTGGATCAGCTCGGACTTCACGACGCTCGCCGCGCGCACGATCTGCTCCAGCGCGGGCAGGTCGCGGTTCAGCGCCAGGTCGGCGTTGTCCTCGATGAGGTCGAACAGCGGCGGCGAGCCGATCATGCCCTTCTTGATGGCCTCGGCCAGCCCGGCCGCGATCTGCCGGCGGTCCAAAGTGGACAGGTAGGCGACGTTCGAGACGACCGCCTTCGGCTGGTAGAACGCGCCGATGAGGTTCTTCGCGCTCGGGTGGTCGACGGCGACCTTGCCGCCGAGCGCCGCGTCCACCTGGCCCAGCAGCGTGGTGGGGACGTTGATGTACGGGATGCCGCGCATGTAGGCGCTGGCGACCCAGCCGATGGTGTCGATGACCACGCCGCCGCCGACCGACAGGATGATGTCGCGCCGGGCGATGGACGTGCCGGCCAGCCAGTCGAGCATGCGGACCGCGGTGTCGATCGACTTGTTGGCCTCCCCGGGTGCGAACGACGTCATCGAGACGTCGATTCCCTTGTCCCGCAACGAGGTCGCGAGTCGCTCGGCGTGCAGCGCGGAAACCGTGTCGTCGGTGATGAGCGCGACCCGGCGCCCGTCGATCTGGTTGAGGAGGAATTTCTCCGCGCAGGGTTCGGCCTTGCAGACGAACACCGAATAGGTGTCGTCCCGGCTGGCGGAGGCGGTGAACGGCTCGGTATCGTCCGCGGCGGGAATCGGTACCAGATGCGGACAACGCACGTGCTCGAGCATGGTTTGACTCCCCTTGAAGTCCTCTTGATCGCGCAACCGCACCTTGCGGACCCGCTCGGTGTCCAAATCGTGGAACCCCGTGCTCCGGCTGGTAGTTTGTAGTCACCGGGAATGGCCGGGTGGCGAGCACCGCGGGCTGCGCCGTCGCTTATCGAACTCTCGCACCGGTCCTTGTCGTGCTCATCTCCGAGCGTGCCGCCTCGCTTAGCGCGTCCGCCTTGCCGGGATAGGCTTTTCGCCATGGAGCTGAGGATCTTCACCGAACCGCAGGAAGGTGCCGCCCACGGCGATCTGCTGCGCGTGGCCCGGCACGCCGAAGCGACGGGGTTCCCCGCGTTCTTCCGGTCCGACCACTACATGCGCACCGGAACCGCGGCGGCGCACCCGGGCCCGTCGGACGCGTGGGTCACGCTCGGCGCGCTGGCGCGGGAGACCAGCCGCATCCGGCTGGGGGTGCTGCTGAGCCCGGTGACGTTCCGGTACCCCGGCGCGCTGGCCGTCACGATCGCCCAGGTCGACGAAATGTCGGGTGGGCGCGTCGAATTCGGCATCGGCTCGGGCTGGTTCGCCGGCGAGCACGAGGCGATCGGCGCGCCGTTCCCGACCAAGGGCGAGCGCGTGGACCGGCTGGGGGAGCAGCTCGAGATCCTCACCGGACTCTGGGGCACCCCGGTCGGCGACACGTATTCCTTCGAGGGCAAGCACTACCGCATCGTCGACTCGCCGGCCCTGCCGAAGCCGGTGCAGCAGCCCCACCCGCCGATCATCATGGGCGGCAAGGGTCCCCGGCGCCTGCCGAAGCTGGTCGCGCGCTACGCGAACGAGTTCAACAACTCCCTGTGGGACGAGGAGAACACGGCGGCGCAGTTCGACCGGATCCGCGCGGCCTGCGAAGAGATCGGCCGCGACCCCGGCGAGATCACGTTCTCGGTGGCCCAGACCATCTGCGTCGGCGCGGACGAAGCCGCGCTCGCCGCACGTGCGGAGAAGATCGGCCGCACGGTGGAAGACCTGCGGGAGAAGGCGCTCGCCGGCTCGCCCGCGGAGGTCGTCGACAAGCTCGGCCGGTGGCGCGAGCGCACCGGGCTCTCCCGCGTGTACCTCCAGGTCCTCGACCTGGCCGACTTGGACCACTTGGACCTGATCGCGGCGGAGGTCGTCCCGCAGGTCTAGGGGTCCGCCGCGGTGTCGAAGGGGGCTTTCCTCAGCAGGGGGAAGTCCCCTTCCTTTGTGTGGTCACGGGGAGTGTCAAAGTGAATCTTTTTTGTTAAAGGCACGACGCAAGATGCTGGTCAATCACCTGATCGGTTAATTTTTTCCTCTCAATTCTTGACTCGGCACTCAGTCGCGATCGCAGAGGAACGGCAGAAATGCTCAATGAGCGGCAGGTCACTGGTCGGAGAAAATTCCTCACTGGCGCAGTTCTCGGAGTCGGCGGGACGGCGCTCCTCGACAACGGGCTCCTCACCGGCGTGGCGGGAGCCGCCGAATCCACCGCGGCGGGTGCCGATTGCCCCGCCTCGATCGTCAACCCCGCGGACCAGCAGTACCCGGACCTGGTGCGCGCCCTCAACGCCCGGTTCGTGGCGCACCCGGAGCGGGTCGCCGTCATCGACTCGCCGTCGCAGGTCGCCCCGCTGGTGACCGCGGCCGTCAGCGCGGGCAAGCGGATCAGCGTCCGCAGCGGCGGCCACTGCTACGAAGACTTCGTCTACAGCGACGAAACCCAGGTCATCCTCGACCTGAGCAGCATGAACCGCATCTACTACGACCAGCAGCGCAACGCGATCGCGGTCGAGTCCGGGGCGATCCTGCTGGACGTCTACGAGAAGCTGTACAAGACCTGGGGCGTCGTCATCCCCGGCGGCGTCTGCTATTCCGTCGGCGTCGGCGGGCACGTCGCCGGCGGCGGCTGGGGCTGGCTGGTGCGCCGCAACGGCCTGGTCGTGGACCACCTGTACGCCGTCGAGGTCGTCACTGTGAACGCCGCGGGCCGGGCCCAGACGGTCGTGGCCACCCGCGAGCCCGGCGACCCCCACCGCGAGCTCTGGTGGGCGCACACCGGCGGTGGCGGCGGCAACTTCGGCATCGTGACGCGGTACTTCTTCCGCTCGCCGGGCGCGACCGGCACCGACCCGCGCAAGCTGCTGCCGAAGCCGCCCGCGCGGACGAACTTCACCGTCGCCGGCTGGAACCTGAACAACCTGACGGAGGCGCAGTTCTCCCGCCTGGTGCGGAACTACTCGCAGTGGCACATCGACAACAAGTCGCCGAACAGCCCGGCCCGCGACCTCACCGCTGCCCTGTCGGTGAACCACAAGTCGAGCGGGTCGGTCACCGCGCTGGCGCAGCTGGACGTGTCGGTGCCGAACGCGCAGGCCATCATGGACGGCTACATCGCCTACCTCGCCGACGGCGTGGCGCCGCCCGACTTCGTCGCCCCGCAGACGTTGCCGTGGCTTCAGTTCGTCGAGCTGACCGGGACCACCAACTCGGTCGCGAACGACCCGACGTCGCGCGCGAAGTACAAGGCCGCCTTCATGAAGGGCCTGTTCACCCCGGCGCAGACCGCGGCGATGTACAAGCACCTCACCCGGTCCGACATCAGCAACCCCAACATCAACATCATCTTCCAGCCCTACGGCGGCCAGGTTTCCGCGGTGCCGCAGGCGAACACGGCCATCCAGCACCGCGACGCCGCCTACCAGGTGCAGTGGTCGTCGGTGTGGAGCGGCGCCGCCGGCGACGCCGCCAACATCGCCTGGGCGCGCGAGGTCTACTCCGAGGTCTACGCGGCCACCGGCGGCGTCCCGGTGCCCGACGACGTCTCGGACGGCTCGTACGTCAACCACTGCGACGCCGACCTGAGCGACCCCGCGTTCAACAAGTCGGCTTCGCCGTGGCACGCGTTGTACTACAAGGGCGCGTACCCGCGCCTGCAGGCTGTGAAGAAGAAGTACGACCCGCGCAACGTGTTCCGGCACCGCCAGTCGGTCGAACTCCCGTCCTGACCCGCGTACGGAAAAGCCCCGGACCGCTCAGCGATCCGGGGCCTTTTCGTACGGTCAGCTCGCGATGTCGATGGGCCGGTCTTCGCCCGGCTCGATGGTCCGGACGACGCGGGCCGGCGCACCCACGGCGACGACGTTCGCCGGGATGTCCTTCATCACCACGGAATTCGCGCCGATCACGGCGTTTTCGCCGATCGTGACGCCCGGGCCGACGATGCTGCCCGCGCCGAGCCAGACGTTGTCCCCGATGGTGATGGGCTTGCCGTAGCCCCACTTCGCGCGGCGCGACTCGGGCTCGATCGTGTGCCCGGCGGCCAGCAGCTGCGAGTACGACCCGAGCAGGACGTCCTCGCCGATGGTGATCTGCCCGACGTCGAGGAAGATGACGCCGAAGTTCGCGAAGCTGCGGGCCCCGATCTTGGTCTGGTACCCGTAGTTGCAGTAGAACGGCGGGCGCAGGTAGGCACCCTCGCCGAATTCGCCGAAGAGCTCTTCGCAGATCTCGCGGCGCCGTTCGCCTTCCAGCACGGAACTGCGGTTGTACTCCTCCAGCAGTACCTGCGCGCGCCGGACCTCCTCGCTCAGGAGTTCCCCGTTCGCGAGGTGGTACTCGCCGGCCAGCATCAGTTCCTTCATCGCGTGGTCATCAAGCTGCATGGCGACGCTCCCTGGGGTCCTGGTTCACCGTTTCACGGTGCCCGCGCGCCCCGGACCAGGACATCTCCCAGCGTGCCGATCCCCTTCCACCCCGGCGAAAAATGCGCTGAGGTAGGGCAGGATGACTGTCGGCAAAGACGAGCGCGATCATTCGTCGGCGAAGCGCGAAAGGATGAAAATGATACTCGTTACCGGCGGCCTGGGTTCCATCGGGTCGCACACCGCACGGGGTTTGCTCGACCAGGGCGAGTCCGTCGTGCTCACCGCGCACCGGTCGACCGAACTGCCGGAATACCTCGCGAACGAGGCCGAGGGCCGAGTCGTCGTCGAGCCGCTGGACACCACGGACGAGCAGGCGTTCCTCGACCTGGGCAAGCGCCACGAGATCACCGGCATCGTCCACCTCGCGGCGAGCTACTTCGCCACCCCCGACCCGGTCGAGTACCTCCGCGTCGAAACCCTCGGCCTCCTGAACGCCCTCAAGGCGGCGTCGGTCTGGGGCGTCCGCCGCTTCTCGGTCGCCAGCTCGATCGGCGTGTACGTCGGCGTCGACGACTCCGCCCCGTGGCGCGAGGACGCGGCCCTCCCGGTGCTGCCCCTGCCCCAGATCCTCCAGTTCAAGAAGACGGCAGAGCTGTTCTCGATCGCAGCCGCGGCCGCCGGCGGCTTCGAGCTGGTCAACCTGCGCATCGGCACGATCTGGGGCCCGCTGAGCCTGCCGGACTCGCCGTTCTTCGCCCTGCCCCGCCTGCTCAGCTCGGCGGTACTGGGCGAGGACGCGGACCTGACCCCGCCCCGCCCGGACGCCTACGCCGAGGACGCAACGGACCTCTGCTACGTCAAGGACTGCGGCCGCGCAATCGCCCTGTTGATGACGGCGAAGCACCTGAACCACAACACGTACAACGTCTCGAGCGGCCGCCTGGTGCCTTACGCCGAGGTCGTCGACGAGATCAACAAGGCGGTCCCGGGCGCGAACATCACCCTCCCCCCGGGCCGCAGCCCGGAGCGCCCCTCGCCGAACTACCTGGACATCACCCGCCTGCGCGAGGACACGGGCTTCGAGCCCGAGTACGACTCGGCGCGGACGGTGCAGGACTACGTCGCTTGGCTGAAGACGCACGAGCGGTAGGTAGTTTTGGGAACGGGCCCCAGGCAGCGCCAAGCGCCGCCTGGGGCCTTTTCGCGTGGCGGGGACTCGCGCGGGGGCCGGGCCTCCGCGCGAGTCGGCGCTCGGGGCAGCGCGGATCGCCGCCTGGGGTCTTTGCGCTTTGGGCAGTGCGGATCGTTGGCTGGGGTCTTTTCGTGCTTCGGGTAGTGCGGATCGTTGGCTGGGGTCTTTTCGTGCTTCGGGCAGTGCGGATCGTCGGCTGGGGTCCTTTCGCGATCCGGGCAGTGCGGATCGTCGGCTGGGGTCCTTTCGCGATCCGGGTAGCGCGGATCGTCGCCTGGGGTTCTTCACGCGGCGCGGACTTGCGCGGGGCGAGGCTTTCCGCGCGCCGGGCGGCGCTAGCCGCCGTCCGGCGGCCTCTTCGCGCGTTGCCGAACCGCGCGGGCCTTCGCGCGTTGCGGACGCGCGCGGGCTTTCGCGCGTTGCGGACCCGCGCCTGCCTCGCGTTGGGACCCCGCGCGGGCCGGGCTCGCCGCGTGGGGCTCGTCCTGGGCCCGGCGCGGCGCGCGAGTTCGCCCCCGCCGGTACCCGGTCGTGCGCCCCGCCCCGGTGGCGGCGGTGCTGCCTGCCGCCGACGAAAGATCCCGGCCGGGTCGTGGTGACCGGGCCGGGATCCGTTTCGTTGCGTCGAAGCGCGTCAGTCTGCGGCGGCCCGGTAAATGCCGTAGCCGTAGCCCGAGACGTGCAGGCCCGCCGCGTCGTAGCTCGTGCCCTGGCCGAGGATCAGCTCGCCGGGGTCCGGGACGGTCACCGTCGCCGGGCGCAGGGCCGGGTTGACCACCACGGTGAATTCGCCGCGGCGGTAGACGAACGGGTAGCCGGCCCGCACGATCGAAACCTCGCCCCGGGCGCCGAGCGCCGGGTTCGCCTTGCGCAGGGCGATCAGCTCGCGGACGAGGTTCAGGTTCGAGTCCGGGTCGGCCTGCTGGGAGGCCACGTCCGGCCGGGTCGGGGACGGGTTCGGCGGCAGGTACGTGACCTCCGGATCCGCCGCGTCCCACTGCATCGGCGTGCGCGAGCCCGCGCGGTTGAAGCCGTCTTCGAAGACCTGCAGCAGGCTGCCCTCGTGGTCGGGCAGGCCGGGCTGGTACTGCGTGCCGATCTCGTCGCCGTAGTAGATCGCCGGCAGCGTCGGCCACGTCAGCAGGAACACCAGCGCGCTGCGCGCGTGCCGGGCCGAACGCGAACCCGCCACCAGGCGCGGCCAGTCGTGGTTCGCCGTGGGCAGGATGACGTGGCCGCGGTCGCCGATCGACGCCGTCGTCGTCGCCCATTCGGCGAGGAACACGTCGATCGAGCCCTGGCCCGCCGCGTCGAAGTAGGCCGGTCGCGGGTCTTCCCACGTCATGTCGTAGACGGCGCGGTTGTGGAACAGCGAACGGAACGCGCGGCTTTCCCCGTAGTGCATGAAGAAGTCCGCGTCGAACCCGGCCGGGACGGCGACCTTCGGGTCGTTCCACTCCGACAGCAGCACCGTGCCGGGGTGCGCGCGGTCGATCCACTCGCGCACGTCGCGCCACAGCTTCGACGTCTCGACGAGGCCGGGGTCGTCCTTGATCAGGAACGGCGCCATGTCGACGCGGAACCCGGCGATGCCGTAGCCCATCCAGAAGTCCATGATGTCGCGCAGGGCCTGCCGGTTCTCCCGCGGCCCTTCGGCGTCCACCGGCTGGCGCCACGGCTCGGCCTCGTTCGGCCGCCCGTAGCCGAAGTTCAGCGCGGGCTGCACGGGGAAGTAGTTCGGCAGGTAGAAGCCCTCGCGGCTGCCAGGCGACGGCTGGAAGTTCGGGCCCCGCTCCGCCGCCCAGATGTACCGGTGGTCGTCCGGGTCGTTCGCCGAGTGCACGAACCACGGGTGCTCGTTGGAGGTGTGCCCCGGCACGAGGTCGAGCAGCACGCGGATCCCGTGCCTGCCCGCCGAATCGACCAACTTGAGCAGGTCGTCGTTGCTGCCGTACCGCGGGTCGACGCGGTAGTAGTCCGCGACGTCGTACCCCGCGTCGAACATGGGGGAGGCGAAGCACGGGTTCAGCCAGACCGTGTTGACACCCAGCCACGCCAGGTAGTCCAATTTGGACTCGACGCCTCCGAGATCGCCGATCCCGTCCCCGTTCGAGTCCGCGAAGCTCTGCGGATAGATCTGGTATAGGACCGCATCCGCCAACCAGTCAGCCATGCTTGCCAAGCTACAAGAACCGCCGGTCGGCGGGCGTATCCGAACGTGCGGGAAGGCCCGCGCGCGCGACTGCGCCGAGGCACGCAGATCGCCGAGAGCGGCCGTGCTCCCGGCGATCTGGTAAACGTTTTCCCTGGCGGCCGGACGCGTTCACCGGCCGGGCGCCGGACCGGTCAGCGCTTGACGTTGTAGTGCAGGTGCAGCACGCGGTCGCCCTGGATGACGACGTCCGGGTCTTCGAGCTGGACGGTGCCGGCGTGGCTGCCGAAGTACCGCTTGCCCTCGCCGAAGACGACCGGCGCGACGTCCAGCGCGACCTCGTCGACGAGCCCGGCCGAGAAGGCCTGCCCGGCGACGTCACCGGCGGCCACGCAGACCAGCCCGTCACCGGCGAGCTTCTTGGCCAGGTTGATGCCGTTCTCGATCGAGTCGGCCGTGTGGAAGGGCGCGTCCGGGAACCGGGCCAGCCACTCGTCCGGCAGCGGCCGGTGGGTGATGACGACGAGCTCGTCGGCGGACGCGGGCTTGCCGCCCCAGCCGTCGAACGTGTCGAACAGGTGCCGGCCGATCACCGTGACCTTGATGGCGTCCCAGAAGGGCTGCACGTAGTCCGCAGAGGCCTGGCTGACGTTGAACGACCACTCGTCGTTGGCGCGGATCGTGACGTCGCCGTTCGAGTACCAGTCGAACAGCGGCCCGACCGAGTCGTCCGGGTAGGCGATGTAGCCGTCCAGCGAGACCACGGCGTGTACGACAACTCGGGCCATTGCATCCGCTCCTTGATTTCATCGGCGGCGCAGGACATTCCTGCGCCCGTTGGCGATGCTATCGGCGGGGCCGCGGCGCGCATCTCCCTAATTGCTCTCCTCGGCGAGTTCGACGATGAGACCTTCGGGACCGCGGACGTAGCACATCCGGAAGATGTTTTCGTAATTGACGATCTCGCCGATGGTGTCCAGTCCTTTTGCCCGAATTCGCTCGATCGTGCTGTCGAGATTCTCGACGATGTATGCGATGTGCCGGAACCCCAACCGGTTCACCGCCGGCGCCTGCGCGTCCGCTGAATCCGTCGCCGGGTCGACCGGGTGGTGGAACTTGGTCAGCTCCAGTTTTCCGCTCCCGTCCGGCGCGTTGACCATCACCATTTCCAGCCGCACGCCCTCGAGCCCGAGGATCCGCTCGACCCAGTCGTCTTCGATCCGCATCGGCGCGGCGACTTCGAAGCCGAGGTCGGCGAAGAAAGCCGTCACCGCTTCGAGGTCGTCGACGATCACGCCGACGTGCTCGAACCGCCGCACGCCACCCCCGGCCGCACCGTTCATGGTGAATTCCCCTCGCTCGTCGGACGATTCCGGTCCGCCGCGAAACCTACGCGGCCGCCTGCGCCCCCGGCCACGGCGACCGGCGCCCCACGTGACCCAGGTGCGCGGTCAGCAGGTCGGCGTCCGCCCCGACTTCCACAGGCGGTCCGAACATCCCGAGCGCCCGCGCTTCGGGCCCGACGAGCACGGCGGCGAACTTCTGCGCCGCGGCGACGACCTCGGCGTCGGGCGCGTAGGCGATCCCGCCGCCGCTCGCCAGGTCCCAGCCGTGGGTGAGCACCTCGTTGAGGCACATCAAGGCGTGCACCGAACCGGGCGTGTCCGCGCCGCCCTTGCCCGGGGTGACCCGGTCGAGGATCCCCGGCTCGGAAAAGGCGGTGACGCACCGGTCCCCGAGCGCGCGAACGGTGACCGCGGGGTCCGCGCCGAGCCGTTCGGTGTGCGCCAGGTGCTCCAGCCGGTCCGGCTGCGAGTCCGCGGGGTCCAGCGCCGGCCCGGTCGCCGCCTGCGTCGCCAACCCGACCATGCCGAGCATGTGGTTGCCGACCTGGCGGACCGACCACCGTTGGCACGGGCTCGGCCGGTCCCAGGCCGCCGGTTCGATGGCGGCCACCACGTCCGCCGTCGTCCGGAAAGCGCGCTCGAGCAGTGTGGGCAGGTCCATGTCCGTCCTCTCGTCGCCAGCTTTCCTCCAATCTGGAACATGATCAAGCAAACGATCATCTTGCTGCGTGCGAGATTCGCCTTTGCGGTGGTCAGCGGCTCGGAGGCAAGTGCTTGGCGTACCGGGGAACGGGCCGGGTGCCCACAAGTGACGGTCAGGCGGCCCGGTCGGCCGCGGCCTGGCCCGGCACCGGATCGTTCGCCGTCCGAACGGGGTCTCCGCACGGTGCCGCGAGCCCGCCCGTCGTCGGATCCGAACTGGACAGTGCGGTGCCGCCCGCGACCGGTGGTGCGGTGCCGGAATGCTCCGCGGCCGCCCGGAAGGCCAAGTGGTGCAGCTTCCTCAGGTGCCGCTGCACCAGACCGGCCCGCCGCGCTTCGGCGAAGATGGCCCGCGCGGCGCCGTTCTCGCGGCGACGGCGGTGGCGCGGGGTGGATCCGTGGTCCGCCACGATCGTGTCCTCCAGTGGGTGTGCCGGATCGGTCCGGCGTGTCGGGTTGACGGGTTTCATTGCTCGGTGTGACCGTTCGGTCGCGCGCGAGCACGACGGCCGGGTTCGCCGCCTGGGTAACAAGGTTGTCTCGACTGGAACTCGGCCCGGTCAGGTTGGGCCACCTGGCCGCTCGCACGGTGGGTCGTCCGGACCTTCGCGCACTGCGGGGGAATGCGGGCCGCCACCGTCCACTGTGGGAGCACACCGAGCAGGAGAAGCCGTTCCGGTGTGGGGCCGATCACGTGGCCAGGGCACGTCGTGCGCAGCCGCGCACGACGTCTTCCCTGGTGGCGCCCCCGGCAGGACTCGAACCTGCGACCTAGAGAGTCGCAGGAAACCGTCCGATATGGACAGGTATGGTTGTCTGACCTGCGATAGAACGCATGAACCGTTGGGTACCGACCGGCACAATCGGGTACGTTTCTGGTACGTTTGTGGACCATCGTTTGGGCTCGGCAAGGTCGTCGTGGGGTGCTACCGTCCGAGGGTTGCCGTGGGATCCCAGGTCTGGTTGAGAGCGGCGGGTACCCGGGTTCGAGTCCCGGCCAGCCAGGCCAACGAGGTCCCGAGGAACGCGTCCTCGGGGCCTCACCACGTCGGCGGCGTAGTACCCTGGTCGGCGAGAGCGTGACGCCGTGGGCGGCGCGCGAGTCGCAAGGCCAGGTGCACCCGGGGAATACCGGGACCCTGGCCTTACGCATGTCTGATGTTCACCCGCCGAGCAGGGACTCCAGCTTCGCCGCGTTCTCCGGCGACGTCCGCCGCTTCCGCCGATAATTCCGCTCCACGATCTCCGGCGTGTTCCCCAACTGATCCGCAGCGTCCTCGTTCGTGCCGCCCACGTCCACGATGTGCGTGCCGACCGTGTGCCGCAGCATCCGCGCCGCCACCCACTCGTACCCGATCCCGTCGCACGCCTGCCGGAACCGCTTCTGAAAGTTCGACGGGTCCGTCCACTCCCCGTTCCACGTCGGGAACAACGGCCCCTCACCGGCTGCCAGCTTCCGGCGCGCGAACATCGGCGCCGCCCACGACGGGTACATCGGCTCGACGGCCTCACCCCCGCCCTTCCGCCGGAACTTTCGCACCAGACCGACCCGCTCGATCCGCACCAGGTGATGGTCGAGCAGCACCGTCCGCGCCTGCGGGTCCACCCCGGTCCCGACCGCCGCGAGGATCTCGCCCGGCCGGCCACCCGTCGCCAGCATCGCCTCCACCGCGTCCGGCAGATCCCGCCAAGCCTGCACCCGCACCCCGCCCCGCGCCGAGCCGTCCGCCTTCGTCGTGCACCACGCGCGCAGCTTCGTCAGGAAGTCCAGCCGCTCGTCCGGCTCCAGCGCTCGCACGTCCTCACGGTCACCGGACTGCTCGATCGCCTCCGCCGACTTCGCCGGGTTCGACGTCATCGCGCCGTGCCGCACCGCCAGACCGCAGATCCCTGTCAGCACCGTCTTTGCGCGCTTCGCCGCCGCGTACCCCGCACCCCGCTTCGACCGCTTGCTCTTCGCTGCGTCGTCCCGGATCGCCTTCAACGTCTCATCGCATAGCCCCGCGTTGTCAGCCTCGCCGCACGTCAGCTCGCCCATGCGACGCCGGATTTGATCCGCGGAGTCCTCGTAGTCGTACAGCGACTTCGCCGCCCGCTCCCCACGCTCCACTTTCCGCCGGAATTCAGCCAGCCACAGGTCGATCACCACAGCGAACCGGGTCTCCACGTTGATCGTCTTGCTCGCCGCCTCGTTCGCGAGCTTCGCCATCGCGGCCTTCAGCTTCCGCTCCGCCGCGGTCCGCGACGCGCCGCGGCGCTTCACCGGCTTGAGCCGGCCGTTCCGCATCCGGAACCGGGCCCGCGCCTCCCACACCCCCGGAGACACCTCGCGCACGTTGATGTTCCCGAACGTCCCGATCTCAGTTCTAGGACGCGCCATGCTCTCCTCCGCGGAGGGTCAGGCGGCTTCACGGTCCCGGATCGCGTCCGCAATACGGTCGATCGCGCGTCTCCGGCGGTCAGCCTGGAGAACAGCTGCGACACCGAGGACGATCGCGATGCCCAGGTGCAAGCCGAACAGGTGGGTGGGCCATCGGTGGATGAACCCGAGGATTGCGTGGACCAGGAGGAGTAGTCCCGATGTGGTCGCGTACCTTGCCAGCCTGGTTCGGGTGGCGGCGGTGGTCGCGGCGTGGGTCAGGTGCGCGGCATCCTGGATGATCACGATTATCCCCTCCAGCTGGGCCTTTCGGTGAGGACGGTTGGTCCGTTCGGCAGGGGTATCTTCGTGCTTCCGTGGCGCAACGTTATCGAACAGGCGGTCTATCTACGCGGAAGTACTAAGATCAACCTACTGATTCGGTAACTTCCGTCAGATGACACCTGCAGAACCCGTGTCACTCCACTACGATACCGGCGCCTGGCGAGGCATGTTCGCGGCGAATTCGTAGCGCGTCCTCGGCGTAACTGACCGCAGCGTCGGGATTGACCTCGGCGATCTCCACGATCCGCTCCGCCAGTTCGCGTTCCGTCATCGCGATGATCCTTCGGTGCTTCTCCGGGACGTCTGCGACGGCGCCCGGAGCGGCGTGGCTGCTGACGGCCAGGGGTGTACTCGACGGTGCGTCGTCACCTTCGAGGATCATGCGGGGCGTGTCCTCGGTCCAAGCCGGCAGGAATCGGCCGAGCGCGTAGAGGAACGACTGGCCGACGCCCGGCTGTCCGGTCTCCACTAGCTCGAGGCTCTTCTTGTTCAGCGCTACGCCGGCGGTTGCTGCTGCTGCGACCAGCTGAGGGCGCGACATGCTGAGCGCCTCACGCGCCTTGGTGACGGCGTCGCCGAGGCGCTGTCGCGCTTCCGGGGAGTAGTTGGCTGTGCGCAGCCTGCTCGACGGCATGGGTGCATTGTGCCGCATGGCGGCGCATGTTGGGGAGCGTCTTGGCTGCTTGAGGCGTGACTTTCGTCCGTGGTCCCCCCGGACTAGAACTCGCTGGGCTCTGGCCATGAACGCATGCTAGCGCATGGTGACGCATGTTGTGAACCCGTGATGCAAGAAAATGCGCCAACATGCTTGACCAGAGACGCATGACGGCGCATGATCTGCGGCATGCCACTCCTCAACGGGCCCCGCGTGCGACACCTCGCCGCCGAGCGCGGTTGGGATCTGCCGACGCTCGCACGGAAGGCAGACCTCAACCCCCGCACCCTCGCCAACACCACCCGCCCCGACAGCCCCCAGCCGGTCAGCCTCCCCGCTCTCTACGCCATCGCCGGCGCCCTCGCCCTCACCGGGCAGGACCGCCGCGACGTCGCCGCGAACATCGTCGCCGACCCCAACGTCGCCGCCGAGATTCGTGCCGCGAAGGACGAGGAGAAGAAGGAGACCAAGAGCGAGCCGCGCGGCCCGATCCGTCGCAAGGACACCGAGCGAACCACCGGCCCGAAGCGCGCCGCCGACACGACCATCGCGGTCGCGTCGTGAGTGCCATCGTCGCCGCGATCGAGCGGCTCACCGAACGCGTCGCACGCCTCGAGAAGGCCGTCAAGGCGCCGCCGCGGAAGTCGTGGAAGCCCCGCGAGGTCGCCGCCATGACCGGACTCGGCTACGACACCGTCCTCGAGTTGATCCATGAGGGCACGCTGCGCGCGACGAAGGTCGGCCAGCTGTACGTGATCGCGGACGACGAGGTTGACCGGTTCCTCGGTCGCCGGAAGGCGGCCGCGTGATGAGCACTCTCGTCCCGGCGACGGGTTCGCCGTTCGACAGGATCAAGCAGACGCGTCCGGACGGTTCGGAGTTCTGGTCCGCGCGCAGCCTTCAGGTTCTGATGGGTTACTCGCGGTGGCAGAACCTGTCGCCCGCGATCGCCCGCGCGCAGCAGTCCGCCAGCAACACCGGGTTGGACGTACCCCGGGAGTTCGTGCAGGTCGGAATGGTTACGGGATCCCGGAACCCGTCTGACGTGAAGGTCGACTTCGAGTTGTCGCGTCAGGCGGCCTACCTGGTGGCGATGAACGGTGATCCGAACAAGCCGGAGGTGGCGTCGGCTCAGGCGTACTTCGCGGCGCGGACGCAGCAGGCCGAGATGGTCGAGCAGCGCGTCGCTGATCTGCCGGCGTGGGCGCAGGCGATTCACGCGCTGGTGGACAAGCAGGCCGCGATCGAGTTGGAGCAGCAGCGTCAGGCGCGGCAGGCCCGGGAGATCGAGGCGCGCGTCGACTCGATCGAGGGGAACTACGGCGAGTTCACGGCGCTGGGTTACGCGAAGTTGAACGACCTTCCGACGGCGCGGCCGTGGCTGGCGCAGTTGGGGAAGCGGGCGTCGGCGGCGCTGCGGGCTGAGGGTGAGGAGCCGCGGCGTCGGCAGGACGCGACGTTCGGGTTGATCAATGTCTATCCGACTTGGGCGTTGGATGCGGCGTTGGCCGAGATGTCCGACGCTGCCTGATTTTTCTTCCACATTGGACGGCCCGGTGCTGTCACACCGGGCCTTGATCAGAGGAGTAGAGCCTCATGACCGTCAGCATTCTCGCATCCGGATCGACCGGGCGCGACACGCTGTTCCCGGCGCGGCCGCATCCGCGGCGTGCCGCGGTGTGGACGCCGTTCGAGTCGATCGTGTGGGCGGTGTCGCTGTTGTGCGCGGTGCGCCGGCTCGGCGGTTCGCGGGGTGGGCACCGTCGGGCGGCGGCGGGGACGCGGCTGAACATGGCGGCCGGGCGTGCCGGGAAGTTCCTGAGGGACTGGTGGGTGTTGTTCGCGGTGTTCGGCGGGTTCGCGCTGGTCACGATCGTCGGTGTGCTGGTGCTGTCCGTGCAGGTGCCCCGATGACCGCGAATGCCTGGGGTCCGAAGAGCACGGAACCTGACCGCACCCTGACTTTGCGGGACCAGGACGGGGACCTGATCGCCTACAACGCTGACGAGGCGAAGGGTGGCGTCGGCTGGCGGTTCATCCGGGTCAAGGGCCACAAGATGAACTACAGCGGAGTTCCGTGGTCCGACCTCGACGACGAGTTCGAGGTCTCTTGGCCGCTCTTCAGCGTGGAACCTCTGGTGTCGCTCAACGCGGAGACCCAGGTCGAGTGGGGTGTGTGCATCGTCGCCCTCGGCGAGGTGATCCGCGAGTCCAGCGAGACAGAGGCTCGCCGGCGCGTGGGCTTGGCCCGCGCTGGTTCCCGTGCGCTCGTCCGCCGCGAGGTCGGCCCGTGGACCGAGGTGCAGTCGTGAGCGCGCCGGTGTTGGCGCGGCCGGACGAGCTCGCCGAAATGCTGGCCGACTGGCGCATCCGCGTCGGCCGCGACCCCTACCACGGGACGCTGCTGCCCGCCGTCGAACGCGGTCTGCTGCCGGTCGCGCGGCTGCGCGTCGACCACATGCCGACGGTCCCGGTGCTGCGCGTCGTCGAGCCGCGGTTCCCGCGGCTGGCTGCCGCTGTCCGCTGGGCGACGACGGTCGGCGCGATCGGTGTCGCGGTGGGTTGCCTCGGCGCGGCCGCGGTGCTCACCGCCGGGATGCGAGCGGGGGTGCTCCGATGAGCGAACTGATCTACCAGGTCATCGAAGGAGCCCGCTGCGACGCGCGCAACTGCGGGAAGGTCTTCGAGCTTCCGCAGCCGGTCAGCGTATTCGAGGGCAGGCGGGCGCTGGAAGACCTCGCGCGCCCCCTCGGCTGGTCGATGTGGGTCGGCCACACGCGGCGCACCTACTGCCGCGACCACGGTCCACGCCCCGGTTCCAAGCTGCGGAAGGTGTGGTGATAGCCGTGAACGACTTCGACACGGTCCGCGCGATCCTCGCGCACGCCGCCGACCTCCAACCCCGCATCGGCGCCATCTCCGTCGCCAGCGCACCGACCATCCGGCTCCGCGACGACGACGTCTCGTCGTTCCGCGCGTGGGTCGGGAGCTTGTCCTCCGCGTCGCCGGTCTACAGCGACGCGGGGGAGAACCGGGCGGTGCTGTCGTGCACCGGCCTGATCAAGGGCGGTCGCCGTGTGTCGGTGGTCGTCGATGTCCGGGCGGATTTGCTCCGTCGCAACGATCTCGTCGGCTTCTTGTCGGCGCATGAGCTGGCGCGTCTCGCGCCGATGGTGGTGAACCGCTGATGGGTGACAACCGACGCGACTACGGCCCGCAGGGGTGTGCGGAGAAGGGTGTCCTGTTCGGACTCCTGGCCGCGCTGCTCCTCACGATCACCCGGAAGGGCGGCAAGCGATGACCGAGTTCCTGCCCGGCGAGAAGGTCGTCGGCCCCAGCCTGATGCACGAGGACCGCCGCGAGGTCAGCGGCGCGTACGTCCGTCCTTTCGGGATGGGCCACCCGCGTGCGCTGATGATCGAGCAGGGTGACGGTACGCGCTCCGTCATCGACGCCGACGCGGCCCGATACCAGAACCCGCGCATGTCCGACTCGCTCCGCAACCTCGCCGACGTCCTCGACAACAACCCGAAGCTGGCGAGATGGTTCAGCTTCGAGCACTTCAGTCAGCACATGAGCGCCGAAGAGGCTGGCGCTCTGGACGAGTTCGCGGACATGTTCGGTGCGCAGGTCGAGTCGCGTACGCACGGTCCGCGGTCGTCGAACGCGGGTATCAGTTTCAGCTTCGTGTCAACGCAGATCGGGCCGATCCAGATGCAGTTGCAGGCGTACACCGAGGACTACGAGAAGGCGAAGCTCGTCGCGATCGGCCCGATCCCGCCGGAACAGATCGAAGAGGCGAAGCGGGTGTCCGACTGGAACGCCGAGCAGGCCGATCGGAACGCGGGCGGTGCGTGATGGCTCACTGCGTGATCTCCGAAACCTACGACACCGACAGCGAAACCCTCAACCCCGCATGCGTGGTCCACACGCACCACGCGCCGTGCCCCCGCGACGGCGAGCCGGCGAACCCGACGCCCCTGCACGGCGACGACCTGCCGGGCGAGACTGCCATGGTCCGGGCGTGGGCTGATCTGACCGACCAGCAGCGACCCTTGGTCGTGCACCACATGGGACGTGGCGTGGATCGGTTGGGGCACAACAAGGATGGCTTGGAGTGTCCGTGCTCGCCGTCGGTGTATCCCGCTCGGGAGGAGTCGTGATGTCCCGGACGGTGGTGCTGGCCGTGAATCCCGGTGTCATGCCGCAGGTTGAGGGGATCTTGCGTGCGGGTGCGATGCGGATCTCGGAGTCGGTTGGTGGTGACGGTGTGCGTGTGCGGGTGCACGAGTTCGTGGCGCCGTGTTTGCCGTCGCGTGTGGTCCCGGAGGAGACGCCTGTCGAGGTGGCGGAGCGGCTGGGGATGCCGGAGCGGATGTTTGAGGCGTTGGTGATGTTGGCGGATGGGTTGGCGGTGAAGCAGATTGGCCGTGAGATGGGGATTGCGGAGTGTTCGGCGAAGTCGCATTGTGCGCGCTTGTACCGGTTTCTTCGGGTGAATGGTGCGCCGGCTGCGGTGGCTGAGGGGTTCCGGCTGGGGCTGCTGACGGGCGGTGAGTCGTGACCGAGCGCCCCGCACCGCCGCCCCTGGAGTATCGAACGCCGCTCTGCTCTGTGTGCGGCACGGAGACCCGTCACAGCGTCAATGGCCGGTTCTTCTGTGATGCCTGCGGCTGCGGGTGGGATGACTCGATCATCGATCTCGAAGGCGAGTGGGAGAACACCGCTTCCGAGCAGTGCACGGCCACGGTTCGACCCTACGAGGACAACACCTGGATCCCGGAGGAGGACGAGCGGAAGCACCTCGAACTGAGGTGCATTCGTGACGCGGGCCACTGCAAGGAAGACGAGCTAGGCGAGCCGCAATCCCTTCACGCCCACCCGGAACTCATTACCTTCGCGAAGGGGTGGGCGTGATGAGCGGGCTCGGTGTGCTCGCCGCCGTCGCCGCGCTCGTCCTCATCGGGCTCGCCGCGCTGCTCCTCGTCGACAAACGCCGCCCCATCCGCCACCTCGACGACCAGCCCACCGACACCGGGCCCTGGCTCGGCGACGGCGACCTCGACCGCATGACCGACGAACGCATCGCCGCCGAACACAACCTCCACAGGAGACTCCGATGACCACCCTGCTCGAAGCGGCGAACTACCACCAGACCCGCCGCCACTACACCAAGGAACTCAACGAGCGCGGTCGCGGCTACGCGCTCTGCTCCCTCAACGGCGCCGACTGGACGCGAGTCGACGTCTATGACCAGACCGCGATTGCCCGCGTGCACGCGCTCGGCGGCGAGGCGAAGGACAACGCCACCCTCCCGCTGTGCAAGCGGTGCGTGAAGTCGGCCGCCGCGCAGGGATTCGAGGTGCCCGCATGACCGCGCCCGCCGAAGTCAGCTTCGAGGCCGCAGTCGCCCGGTCGCTCGCCGGCCAGGACGTCGGCCGCGACCTCACCCGCTTGGAGAAGTCCGCCGTCGCCCGCGCGCTCGCGGCGAAGAACTACACCGACCGTGCCATCGGGTTCCACCTCGGCGTCCACGAGGACGCCGTCCCCCGCCTCCTCAACGGTCGACCCGCCAAGAAAGGCCACCAGTGACCACCAAGTACACCGCCCCCATCCGGCGCGTCAACACCGCCAAGTCCCACTACTACGTCGACGCCAACGGCGAACGCGTCCCCGGCGTCACCACCATCCTCGGCGACGGAATCCCCAAACCCGCCCTCATCAACTGGTCTGCCAACTCCACCGCCGAGTACGCCGTCGACCACTGGGACGAACTCACCGGCCTCTCCCCGTCGCAGCGCCTGACCAAGCTGAAGGGCGCCCGGTACGCCGAGAAGGACGCCGCCGCCAACCGCGGCACCGAAGTCCACAACCTCGCCGAGAAGCTCGCCCGCGGCGAAGAAGTCGAAGTCCCCGACGTCCTCACCGGACACATCGAGTCCTATATCCAGTTCCTCGAAGACTTCGCCGTCCGCCCGGTGCTGCTGGAAACGACGTGCATGTCCCACAAGTACGGGTGGGCCGGGACGTTCGACGGGATCTTCGAGTTCCCGAACGGGCTGAAGGGTCTGCCGATGGAGTGCCCGCGGCTGCTGGCCGACCTGAAGACGAACCGGTCGGGGATCTTCGGGGAGACGGCGCTGCAGCTGGCCGGGTACCGGTACGCGGACACGTACCTGGACGAGGACGGTATCGAGCAGCCGATGCTCGAGGTGGACGGCTGCGCGGCGGTGCACATCACCGCGGACGGCGCGCACCTGATCCCGGTGGTGGCGGGTGAGGCGCAGTTGCTGCAGTTGCGGTACGCGAAGCAGGTCGCGGAGTTCGTGAAGGGTTCGCGGGATCTGGTGGGCGCGGCGGTGGAGCCAGCCGGCCGGACGCCGCGCCGCCGCCTGGAGCTCGTCGGGGCGGTCGCCTGATGACCGAGCTGCAGCAGTACCAGGGTGGCGGCGACATCGTGGCGCAGTCCGCGCTCCCGGCCGCCGCCGGTGCGCTCGTCGAGTGGGCGCAGGCTCTCCGCTCGGCGAAGCAGATCGCCGACGCGCTCTGCGTCACCGCGTTCTGCCCCCAGCAGTTCCGGAACAAGCCGGAAGAAGCGGCCGCCGCGATCCTCGCTGGATCCGAGATCGGGCTCTCGCCGCGGGCGTCGATGAACAGCTTCGACATCATCCAGGGCTCCGCCGCGCCGCGCGCCGTGACGCTCCGAGCGGTCGTCCAGTCGCACGGACACGACCTCTGGGTGGTCGAGTCCACGAACACCCGAGCCATCGTAAAGGGCCGCCGCGCCGGGTCGGACGCCGAGCACACGTCGACGTGGACCATGGACCGGGCGCGTGGCCTCGGCCTGCACACGAAGGACAACTGGAAGAAGCAGCCCGGCGCGATGCTCGTCGCCCGGGCGACCGCGGAGTGCGCGCGGTTCGTCGCGTCGGACGCGATCCTCGGCATCGCCTACACGGCTGAGGAACTGGCCGACACGTTCGAGCCGGAGCCCGCGGCGGTGGGCCGGGCGTCCGTGCGGCGGCGCGCGACGACGACCCGCGTGTCCCGGCCCGCGCTCACCGGCGCCGCGCCGGCGACGGTGGAGTCGGCGGGTGAGCCGCCACTGCCCGGCGACGAGGTCCCGCCGGTCGAGCCGGCCGCGCCGATCACCGAGCCGCAGATGAAGAAGATGCAGGCGATCTTCACGAACGCGGGCGTCGACCGTGACGTCCGGCTCGCCGCGTCGTCGGCGATCCTGCAGCGCGAGATCAGCACGGCCTCGGACCTGACGAAGGACGAGGCGACGGTACTGATCGACACGCTGGAAGGGCTCGGCGAGGGCGAGGACCTGACGCGTCGGATCGAGGAGCTGGCGGACCCGACGTTGCCGGGCGACCCGGACCTGCAGGCGGGTGGTCAGTCGTGAACGCGCAGGAGCACGTCCGGGCAGCCGACGCGTGGCTGGCCCGCGCCGAGCAGGCATGGACGGACTTCGACCAGGACGGCGAGCCGCGGGACATCAGCAAGCTCCGGAAGGCGGAGGTCGCGACCGGGCTGTCGCGTGCACACGCGGCGCTGGCGTCGCTGCTGGACCGGCCGCGTCCGTCCACGATGGAGCACCGCACCCCGAACGGTCTCTCGATCCCGGTGTCGCCTGTGCCCCCGCGCCGCGGCACCTGATGGTGGTCGGGCGGGCAACCCCGAGCCCGCCCGACCACACCCCCAACGACCACGAAAGGAGGACACCGTGAAGGCCTTCGACATCCCCGACGACGTCCTCGCGAAAGCCCAATCCGTCGCCGGCATGGCCGAGCGGATGTCCATGGACGACGTCACCGAGATGCTCGCCCCGTGGGTCCGCGACTCCCCTGAGGCGGCAGTGCGCGCGATGTTCGCGCTCGCCCTCCTGGCCGACAAGGACAAGCACCTGAAGCAGGCACACGCGGCCTACACCCGCGGGGTCCGCACCGAATCCGTCGTCGAACTGGAGCGCCAGTACCAGCGTGATCGGCAGCGCCGGAACCGCCCGTACCTTGCGGATCAGGTTGCGCCCCTGCGGAAGGGAGCGTAGCCGAGTGGCTCGTACTGAGGCCCGTCTGCTGTTCACGGTCTGGGAAGGCTTGGCCGTGCTCAGCGACGCCGGGAAGCTGGCTTACTTCGCGGTGATGACGGACCCGAGCCTGACGCAGTGCGGTGCTGGTCCGCTGCGTCCGTCCCGATGGAGCAAGAAACTCGGCTGGCGTGACGAGCCGGAGAAGATCGAAGCGGCACTGTCCGAGATGGACGAGCATCGGAAGATCTTCGTTGATCACGACACCGATGAAGTCCTGATCCGGACGTTCGTTCGTCGCGACGGCGTGGCGAAGATGCCCTATGTCCTGCGGTCGGCGCTGAAGGCTGCGGTGATGATCGAGTCGCATCGGCTGCGGAAGGAGCTCGCGGTCGAGCTGCGCACGCTGCACGACGAGCGTGCCGCCGAGAGCAGTGGCTTGCTGCGGCAGGTGCTCGACGAGTGCTTGGTGGTGGCCGATGAGCTGGAGGGTGTGCATCGACCGCGTCCGGCCGCGGAGTCAGCTGCCACCGCGCCGGCTGCTGCTGAGGAGCCGGGGGAGAAAGCGCCGCCGGAGCGGTGTCCGAAGCACCTGGAGAAGCCGACGAACCGTCCGTGTCGTGCGTGTGGCGCGGCGAAGGACAAGGCGCGGGCGTGGCACGCCGAGCGGTCGCGGGCTGTCGATGACGAGCGGGCGTCGGATGCGCGGGCGCGGGCGGAGATCAAGCGGAAGTTGGTCGCGGCGTGCGGGTTGTGTGATGAGCAGGGGTATGTGGGGACGGCGGTGTGTGATCACCAGCCGCGGGCGTTGATCAAGAGGAGAGCGCAGTGAGTTCCGAGAAGCCGAAGCGAATTCAGCGCAAACGAACCGCGGGCTGGCGGATGCCTGAAGGCGCGGTGTACGTCGGCCGCCCGTCCAAGTGGGGCAACCCCATCGACCTGTCCGACGTCGGCAGCCAGTTCCCCAGCCTCGACGACGAGCAAGTCGCAAGGATGGTCGTTCGTGACTTTCAAGCGCTTGCTGCGCGCGGCGAACTGTCCTTCCCGAACTGGCAGTTCGTCGGCGGCCGGCGCGGCCCGGTCGCCTGGACGTACCCGTCGGTCGCCGAGATCCGCGCCGAGCTGGCCGGACGCGATCTCGCGTGCTGGTGTCCACTGGACCAGCCGTGCCACGCCGAACTCCTGCTGGAGATCGCAAACGGTGGTGTGCCGTGATGGCTCACGACCGCACCGGCGAAGAGATCACGGACGACACCGAGTCGGTGGGCGCCCCGTTCCACGACCCACGCTGCATCGACGGCTGGATCGACTACGAGAACGCCGACGAACCGAAGCCCTGCTACGTGTGCCGCCCGAACCTGCGACCGGATGCGTTGCGACGTCGGGCGTACCTCGACGATCCGCGTCCTGATCCGTTGAACACAAGACGAAACCTGGAGACCTCATGACCGACCAGAGCGCAGTCGAACCCGGCCAGCTGTGGGTCGACAACGACCCGAGGAACAGCCGGGGCACCCGGTTCCTGATGGTGACCTCGGTGGGCGAAACGCACGCCGTCTGTGAGAGCTGGTACGAGCACGGTGGCGGCCACTCCCGTACGACCGAGATTCGACTCGACCGGTTCAAGCCGACCGCGACCGGCTACCGGCGTGCGAACCGGCAGGAATGCGAGCGGCAAGGCGTGGCTCCGTGAGCGCGCGGGATCCGCGGTACACCGCCGAAGCCGCGAAAATCTGCTGGGTCGACTGGATGCCCGGCGACGGCACCGCCTACCGCGTCCACGCACCCGTCATCGCCGGCGGCCCCGACCGATCCGACCGCACCCTCCTCCTCAACTGCGTCGGCCGCACCGTCGCCTTCCAGTTCTCCCTCACCGAGTACCGGCACCAGCACCTCGGCCGGTGGACGAAAACGAAGGCCCGCGAGCAGGGGATCCCGGAGTGGGCGTGGCGTGCGGCCGAGCCGCTGCTCGCCGCGTACGGGGCGACCGAGCGGTCGCTGGTGCGGACCGGGCTGGACGTGGTCCGGCAGGCGGGTCATTCGGTGCGTGAGGTCGAGCTCCCCGGCGGTGCGCCGTGACCGCCGGGGTTCGGCTCGGTCGTGCCGTAGCGCACGGCTGGGCTGTCCTCCTCGGCTACCCCTGGCGCCAATGCGCCGCCTGCGGCAACTCGTTCGGCGGGCAAGAACAGCCGACCACCGAGCACCTCGAAACCATCCCCGGCGGCGAAGACGACCACCGCCTCCTCTGCCCGTCCTGCGTGGACTCCGGTGTCGGATGCCGCGCCCACGCCACCAGCGAACGCCCGTTCCACCACGACGGCTGCGAGCACGTGCCCGACGAGGTGTGGCCGGCTGACGACACCGACACCGTGCCGGGGCGGTCGGGGCCTTACCTGATGGTGATGTCCCGTGAGCGTCCGCCGTCGCCGTTCCCGCGCACCGATTCGAAGGAAACCGTGAACCCGATCATCACTGTGTTGCCGGAGCCTGCTGTTGTGGAGAAGTTGGCGGGTCGTGCGGCGCAGCGCCGGATCCGGGCTGTGGGGGAGCGGTCCCGGATTCTGGCTGCGCACAAGGACATGCTCGCGACGGTCCCGGACGTGGACAACAACGCGGCGCTGCTGGATCTGTTGCGGGAGCATGCGCCGGTGTTCGTGGAGGCGGAGGACAGGTTGGTGTGCCGGGGGTGTGCGCCGTCGGAGCCGTTGACGGAGGACAAGGAGTACCCGGTTCGGTTGGCGGATGGTCCGTGTCCGACGTGGTCGACGATCCACGCCCACTTCGAAAAGAGAACAGCATGAGCGACGAAGAGCAGCCTGGGTATGAACTCGTGATGCCGTTCGTGACGGTTGCGTCGAAGGGCGGCCCGCACGAGGACCAGGCGTACACGGCGGGCTGGGAGATGGGCGCGCTCGACGCCTACCTCCAGTACGGAAACGTCCAGAACCCGTGGCAGCAGACAATCCGCACCGACAACGTCCCGCAGGCCGACCGGATCGCGATGAAGAACGGCTGGATCGCGAAGTTCGACGACGACGGGAACGGCTGGTCTGGCATGACCTTGCGGCTCGACGAGAGCGAGACGCCCCGTGATCGCTGACGAGCACTACGAGACCGCGCTCCGCCGCTGGAACGCCGCACACCGCCAACGCGACCGCGTCACCGGCAACCACATCCCCCTCACCGGCGCCGACCGTATCGAGATCGAGCAGGCCGCCGAGAAGCTGCGCGCCGCCGCCAACCCGACACCCCTGCTCGACGAACGCTGCGAACTCTTCGACCTCCCCGCCAAATCCTGCGCGCACTGCCGACCCGCACCGCCGCGACCGACCACCGTGGACGGACGAACCCGCATCATCACCGCCAACTACCCCGGCAAATGCGCCGGCTGCCACAAGCCATACCAGCCCGGCGCGACCATCGAACGCCTCGAAGGCGGAGGGTTCGTCGGCCCGTGTTGCGTGAACAAGACCTGAGGAGCACCACCATGACGACCACAGTGGAGGAGCTGCGACGGCTCGCCAACGAGCTGGAGCAGACGGGCCGGTTCCGTGCCGAGATGAGCGTCGGGCCTTGCGAGGACCACGAGGGCGTCGATTGCCACGCGGCGGCGGCGTTCACCGCGTGGTCCCGGGCGGCCGCGCTGGTCCGGAAACGAGCCGACGAGCTCGCGTCCTCGCCGCTGCCCGACAGCGAGACCGAGTGGCAGTGGGGCAACTGGCTGCCGCGCGAAGAGCGGATGCTGAAGGCCGACGACGAGGCTGACGCCCGCCGCACTCTCGCCGAGGATGGATGGGCCCTCTGGAAGCGCCAAGCGCCGGGCCCGTGGATCGAGGTGACCTCGTGACCGAGGACAACCGCATCCCCGAAATCCGCGCCGCACTGGCGGTCTACGACAGCGTCGCGTCGATGCCCGCCGACTACCTGGCCGACACCATCCGGGCGATCCTCGACAGTGCCCCGCCCGCGCCCCGGGTGTTCTTCCCAGGCGACACCGTGCCTGCCGGGATTTGGGTACTGAGCGGGCGTCTGGGGTTTCACAGGGTGCCGTGGGACTGGACCATCACCGAAACCTACGTCGAGGCGCACCCTATGACCCGCGAGGAGTGGCAGGCCGCTGTCGACCGGGCCTCTGAGGAGCGCGCCATCCCCGAACCCACCGAAGGGCAGAACCCGTGAGCGACAATTCCAGCTGGCCGAACCCCATGGTCGACCCCGAGGATTCGTGCCAGGACCTCCGATGTTCCCGCCGCAACGGTCGCTGCGTCAGCATCCACTGCTCGGTCTGTGGCGAGTCCTGCGGCATCTATGGCCACGAACGCTGCCAGACGCGTGCTCGCGTCGCGCTTGCCTCAGCTGGACACGCCGATGACTGTCGGGGTTGCGACGGACCGGGTCAGGTTCCGTGTGCAGCCGACGAGGTTCGCGGCGACGTGGCGTACCGCAACGGCGAGCCGATCAAGAGCCTGCGCATCTGGTCGGAGGTGTCCGATGGCGAGTGAGCCGGCCCCCCGACAGGACGAGCTGATCGAGAAGGCGGCGCGCGCGATGCGCGATCGGTGGTCGACGCAGACACCGCCGACCGAAGAGAACTACGCCGACGCTCGCCGACTCGCGCGTCGCGGGTTGCTGGCCGACCCCGAGCAGACCACCGAACTGGAGGAGATCCAGGAAGCGCTTGACGAGTTCCAGGTCCGGGACGCTGACGGGCCCGTGCCCAACGT
Source organism: Amycolatopsis sp. NPDC049159 (assembly GCF_040648295.1). Lineage (NCBI taxonomy): Bacteria > Bacillati > Actinomycetota > Actinomycetes > Pseudonocardiales > Pseudonocardiaceae > Amycolatopsis > Amycolatopsis sp. NPDC049159. The sequence continues at coordinate 141,589 of NZ_JBEZDL010000014.1, read as the reverse complement.
GCCGCTGGCGGAGCAGGTGCGTGTGCTCTTCAGCGAGTGGACCGACGCTGTCGCCGAGCGAGATCAGTTGCGCGAGCGCAAGCAGGCGGACCTCGACGAGCTGAAGAGAACCCTGGGTCTGACGCGGAAGCCGCTGAAGCAGAACGTCGAGTGGCGGGATCGATTCCGGGCCGAGCGGGACGAGGACCGCGCGGAGCTGGGGGAGACACGGCGCGAGCGGGACCTCGCGCTGTGGCTGCACGCCGAGCGGGACGCTCTGCTGCCTCGTCTCGCTGAGCTGGCCGAGGCGTCCGGGAAGCTCCGGTCCGCCGAGTGGCTGCGCACCTGCGCCACGCTGCCGGTTGAGGAGTGGCCTCCAGCCCCGGCGTACAAGGGCCCGGTCGTCCACCTCGACGACCCGCGACCGGACTTCGCGGCGATGACCAAGCCGCAGCTGCGTGACCTCCGTCTCCAGATCGTCAACGAGCTGCGTCAGCGACGCGGGCTGCCTGAACTGGAACCCAGCGAGCCCGATCTCGCCGCCGAGCGGGACGGGCTCCAAGCCGCGGTCGACCGCGTGCGTGCGTGGGCGGACAGCTTGGAGACGGACTTCGAGGGGAACCCGTCGCTCACCGGGCGCGCGATCGCTGCGGCCGCTCGTGGTGCGCTGCAGGGCGACCAGCCCGCTGAGCCCCGTCACGAGCTGATCCTGAAGTCCGGCCTGTCCGGCGTCACCGGCGCGTGCTCCTGCGGCGACTGGACCGGCGGCGGACGGCACGAGCTGCCCTCCCGCGTCGCGCACCAGTGGGACGCCGAGCACCTGACGTCACTCGCCCCCGAGCCGGGTGACCAGCCGACCACGAAACAGCGGACGCTCTGGCCGACCGGAACGCCGACCGTCGGCGAGCGGGTGACCGGCATCGAGACGCAGAACGTCGGCCAGCCGGTCGTCACGGGCTACTTCCACTCGTCCGGCGTGGACGGCCTGTCCTGGCTGAAGGTCCACGCGGACGACCCGGAGACGGCGCAGCGGTTCCTCGTCGCTACGTCCACGCTAAAGCCTGCCCCTCGTGATGTCGGGGTTCGCGACGACACCAGCGAGGAGACCCCGTGACCCGCACCCGCGCCTCCGCCAAAGACGCCGGAACCCGCTTCGAAACCGCCGTCGCCCGCTACCTTGCCACGGCACTCGACGACGACCGCATCGAACGCCGCGCACGATCAGGCGGACGCGACCGCGGCGACATCGCAGGCGTCCGCGCACCCGGCGGCGACCGCGTCGTCATCGAGTGCAAGAACACCTCCCGGATCAACCTCGCCGGCTGGGCAGCCGAAGCCGAAGTGGAGCGCGGCAACGACGATGCCCTCATCGGCCTCACCGTCCACAAACGCCACGGAGTCGGCGACCCCGCGCGGCAGTGGGTCACCATGACCCTCGCCGACTTCGCCGCACTCCTCACTGGCACTCGACCCCCGGAGGTCGAATGATCCTCGACCTCTTCGGCGGACCCGGAGGCATGGACACCGGACTCCGCCTCGCCGGCTACACCGGCGACATCCTCGGCATAGACACCAGCGCCGACGCCTGCGCCACCGCCCGCGCCGCCGGACACCACCGCGAGCAAACCGACGTCACCACCTACCCCGTCCACGACCTCATCGGCCACGTCGACGGGCTCATCGTCACCCCACCCTGCACCGACTGGACCACCGCGGGCAACGGCCTCGGCATGGCCGGCACCACCGGCCCGCTGATCCTCGAAGCACTCCGCTGGACCCTGCTACTCCGGCCGCCCTGGACGGTGTGGGAATGCACGCCGGACCGGCCCGTCCGGACGCGGTTCGAACAGGACGCCGCGGTGCTCGAGCGCGCCGGGTACAGCACCTGGACCGGCGTGCTCAACGCCCACGACTACGGCGTCCCCTCGACCCGCCGCAGACAGATCCTCATCGCCCGCGCCGACGGCCACCCGGCGCGCCCGCCCGCGCCGACCCTGCGGCGCAGCATGACCGAGGCCCTCGGCTGGGACGGGGCCGTGCTCGTCTCGAACTACGGCACCGGCGGCGACGCGTCCCGCCGCGGCCGCCGCAACATGGATCAGCCGGCGTTCACCATGACCGGCAAGTGCTGCCGCAACCGGTGGGAATGGCCGGACGGAACGACCCGGAACCTCACTCACTCGGAGGCCGGCGTGCTGCAGTCCTTCCCCGCGGACTACCCGTGGCAGGGTGGAAGCACATCGGTGCAGCAACAGATCGGTGACGCGGTCCCGCCGCTGCTCGCCGCTGCGATCCTCCGTCCCCTGGTCGAAAACGTGAAGGAGCGTGCCGCGTGACCGTCGAGTGCGTGATCGGCTGCGGACGGCCATCCGAAACCACCACCTGCGCCGGCTGCCTGCGGAAGCTGTTCGACGACCTCCGCGAAGTCGAGTGGCTCCTCACCGAGCTCGACGTCACCATCACCCGGCAGGCGAAGCTGTCGTCCGGCGGCGTCGGATTCGTCACCGGGAAGGGTGAGGCGAGTATGCCGCTGCACCTCGGCGCGTCTGCGGTCGCCGCGGAGCTCCGGGATCGGCTTGCGCGGTGGGTGCTGAACCTGTGGGAGGAGCACGGCGTCCGCTGGCACCGCTGCGCCGAGTGCGGCGCGGAGGACCGGTCAGGTGACGGTACCCCGCCGTGCGCGCCCGGGTGTCCGACGAAGTGGGAGACGCATCTGGACCCGCTGGACATTCCGCTGCATGCGTTGCCGTTGTCGCGGTGGTTGCTGCGGCATCCGTCGTGGGTGCAGTCCTACAGCGATGGTGCGGCGTTGTTCGACGATATTCGTGGCGCGGTGCGGCATGCGCGGTCGACGATTTACGGGCCGGGGGAGCGGACGTTTCTGGGGATCTGCTCGGCGCCGGTCGAGGTCCCGGTCGGTGACGATGGTGACACGGTGCTGGCCGAGTGCCAGCGGGACTTGTACGGCGCGAAGGGGCGTCCGGTGGTGGCGTGCCCGGAGTGCGGCGCCGAGTGGGACACCGAGTTGCGGCGGCGGCACATGCTGCGGTCGATGGAGGATCAGTTGTTGACAGCGACGGAGTTGTCGCGGGCGTTGCCGAACTATCTGGACCGGCCGGGGGATAAGCCGGTGACGGCGTCGATGATCCGCGGGTACGCGAATCGGGGTCGTTTGGTGGCGCATGGCGGTGTGGCTGCGTCGGAGATGGATTTGTTGGAGGATCCGCAGTTGAAGTGTGAGCTGCGGGCGCGGGGGCGGGTGTTGGCGCCGCGGTATCGGGTGGGGGATCTGTTGGACATCTTGGACCCGACTGCGACCGCGGAAGCGTCGTGAAGCCGCCGCTGACCTACTTCGGCGGTAAGACGCGGCTTGCCGAGCAGATCTCGGCCGCGTTCCCGGCGCACGAGCACTACGTCGAGCCCTACGCCGGGTCGCTGGCCGTGCTGCTGGCCAAGCCGCGTAGTCGGATGGAGACCGTCAACGACCTCGACGGCGACCTCATGACGTTCTGGCGTGTCCTCCGCGACCAGCCCGACGAGCTAACGCGGGTGTGCGCGCTGACCCCGCACGCCCGCGCGGAACAGCTCGAGGCCTACGCGCTCGGCGAGGTACCCGACGACCTCGAGCGGGCCCGCCGCGTCTGGGTGCTGCTCACCCAAGGCCGCGCTGGGGTCATGCGCAACACCGGCTGGCGCCACTTCAGCAGGAGCGCACCGAGGTGTTGTGGTGCAACCGGGCGCCGGAGCCGACGCTGTTCGACAACCTCGAGGCCTGATGTGATGAAGGCCCCCGGCGTGCTGCCGGGGGCCTTCATCAGTTCAGCGAGCCGCGTGCCTCGCGGAGGTTGTCGTACCGGGCCTGCTGATCTTCGACGTCCGAGCCGTGCGCGGACCGCTCGATGATGCTCTGCTCCACCCGATCCAGGTCAGCGTCGAGCCCGCCAGCAGGGCGGCCGAGCTCCGGGTTCCGGGCAAACGGGTAGAGCGGGCCACCGCTTCAGCCCTGGGTCAGTCCACTGGCGGCCTGCTCCAGCTGGTTCTCGACCTCCTGCACCATCGAGTAGGCGCCGTCGATCTCCTGCTTCGCGGCCTGGATGGCGCCCTGCACGGCCTGGAGACCGGTGCCGCTGGAGCCGAGCAAGGTCGAGGCCGTGTTCATCGCCTGGTCCAGTTCGGTCTGCGCCTGCTGCATCGCGGCGAACGGCAGCGTGATGGCGCGCAGGGCGGCGGCGTCTTCGGTCGCGGACATGGTTCCTCCTGTGGTTGGTGCCGGTGCATGTCCGGCGGTGTGGGTGGTGACGGCCCGCTCCCAGCGGCCGTGGTCCCACGGCTCCACGTGGATGCCGTGGTCGATGCCAGCCGCGTGCGCGGTGATCGCCGTGTCCTTGGCGGTCTTCTTGTGCTGCTGGCGTTTGGTGAGCGGCGATCCGCCGTGGTGTGCTCTGGGCATGGTTCGTCCACAAAGGATTATCGGCGAACGCCGGAGATTCTGGCGAGGGAGCCATCGTCAGCCCGGTCACGATCCCGGGGACGCCCCGAAGGGCGTTTCGGCTCAGCTGGTGAAGATCTGGTCGCGCGGCGGCCCGACGGCCTCGCGGGCGTCGAGGATGGCGCGGGCGACAGCGGAGGTGGTCGGGGTGACCGACTCGGCCATCCGGAGAAGCGCCGGCGTGGGCATGTCGCGGAGTCCTGCTCGTCCCGCAGAGCGTCCTCCCGCCGCATGGACTCCCAATGGTGTTCGGGCAGCTGCGGGTATTTCGCGCGGAGTTCGGCGTAGTGCTCGGTGCGGTCGGGCATGGTCACTCCTGTGTGGAGGGCGGAGCTTGAACAGTTGATGTTGGTGGGGTTGCGCCCGCCTGCGCTGGCCAGTCGGGCGGGCGCGTGCCGTAGGCGCGACCTCACGGCACCGCGGCTGTGGCGGGCACAGGGTCTCCGGGGAGCGACCCGTATTCCTGTCCACCTTGGGGTTCCACAGCCGGCCCCTCGTGCCCCTGCTCGGTCGTGGACCGGCGGCGCCTACGCGCGGCGGGGGCGGAAGTCAGTGGAAGAGGACGAAGGCGGCCGGGTGGCCAGTCTCCATCTCGTAGATGCCGTTCCCGTACTCGATCATCAGCTCGATGCCGTCGTGGCCGTAGGCCTGGATCGTCGACCAGCCAGAGCGGTAGCCCTCGCTTCGGCACTGGTCTTCGCACGCGGAGACGGTGGCGGCCTGCTCCAACTCGGCGGCGTAAGCGATGGGCGGGATGCGCATGGTGGTTCTCCTGTCTGGTGTGGACAGTGGTGGTACCCCCGGCCGGAGCCGGGGGGCGGTCGGGCTACTTCTGGTCGGTGATGTCGGTGGTGGTGATCTGGATGGTGCGGCCGTAGGCGGTGACGGTGATGGGGCCGCCGTCGGGGTGGGTGACGGTGGTGTCGGGGTCGGCGACGGCGGCGAGGGCATCGCGGAGGGCGACGGCGATGTGGGCGCGGACGGCGGCGCTGGCGAGGGTGGCTTTGCTGGCGATCTTGGGGGCGTGGGGCTGGTCGGTCATCGTGTCCTCCGTGGCTCGGTATGTGAAGTAGCTTAGCGAAGCCACTTCACGTAAGTCAACAGGGTTCGCGAAGTGACTTCGCAATGAGGTACAGTCGGCCAGTGGACGAAGAGCACTACACTCGCATCGAGGAGATCCGCGAGCGCCTCAATGCCGCCGAGCGCGAGGCCGGCGGCATCCGAGAAGAGCTCTACGGCGCCATCCGCGCAGCCATCCCCGAGCTCAACGGCGGCGAACCCAAGCGCGGCGTGGTGTCCGAGATCGCCCGCCGGAGCGGCTTCACCCGCGAGTACGTCGCGATGATCCGAGACGGCAAGTACGGCGCCAAGGAGTCTGACCGTGGATGACGAGCACGTGCCGACGCGCGAGGCGGTGCATCTGGAGCCGGTGAGCGACCCGTTGATCGCGTTCTTCTGGGCCCGGCTTGACGAGGCGGAAGACGACGCGAAGTCGAGTGGACCAGGGATCGAGGTCTACGACGGCGGGGAGTGGCGGCGGCAGGCCGACATGACGCTGGCTGACGTCCGGGCGAAGAAAGCGATCCTCGACGACTACGCCCGCCGCTGCGCCGACCTCGACAACCCGGCCCGCGAGATGGAGTGCCAGCTGATCCGCGACGTCATCAAGCGGCTCGCGACCGTCTACGCCGGACACTCCGACTACACCGAGGACTTCCGACCATGAGCGACGACATGCAGCGCCACGACGGCGAGACGAACGTCGAGTTCGCTGCTCGCCTCCGCGACACCGCGAGCCGTATCCACGCCTGGGGTGGCGACGAAGAACGGGCAAGGCTGCTCGCTCGCGCAGACCGCGTCGAGCGCGGAGAGGAGTGAGAGCGATGAGCGACGAGGCGGCCGTGACCGGGCCGATGTGCTCGAAGTGCGACGAGAAGCCCGCCGGGCCGGGGAAGATTCTCTGCCCGGACTGCGTGGCGAAGATTCAGGCGGTTCGGCTCCCGGGTGTGGGGTCGTGATGGACGACTTGATCACGTGGCTGAGAGCCCAGCTCGACGAAGACGAGCGGGTCGCGCGCGAGGCTGGCGGCGCGGCCTGGTCGGTGGGCACCGAGGAGACCCCGGACGGCGAGAACGCGTACTACTCGATCGGCGCCTACGGCGAGGAGCCGTTCGTCGACACGGACGTGACCGAGCGGGCCAAGTTTGATCACATCGTTTACTGGGACCCGGCTCGTGTGCTCCGCGAGGTCGAAGCCAAGCGGGCCATCATCGACATGCACCAGCCTGACACCCAGTTTTCGAGCGATCAGCAGTTCTGCCGCAAGTGCGCAACGGGTGACTCCTGCGACGACTGCCTCGACTACTCGACCCAGGTCTGGCCATGTTCGACGCTGCGCCTGCTGGCCCTTCCGTACTCGGACCATCCGGGCTACGAGGAGAGCTGGAGACCATGAGCGAGCCGAAGCCGGGCCCGCCGATCCTTACGATGTGCCCGCGCCGGAAGGTAGGCAACTCGACCTACATCAGCGTGCCCGGCCGCGTCCCCGTCGTCTGGGCGCGTGGACGTCAGCCAGCCGGCTCGAAGTCCGCGGTGTCGTAGACCGGCCCGTTCGGATCCCGACCATCCGGACCCGGGTGCATCATCCCCGAGCCCCAGAACGGCACCGGCTCGTCGTCGACGATGTCCCAGTCGGCCTGGTCGAGGCCGGGCTCGTTGCTGCGGCGGAACCACCTGTCGCAGTCCATGCGGTCGCGCCAGACGCGTTTCTCGCGGGTGACCTTGTGGCGGGCGACGCACGGCACGAGCTGCTCCTCCCGGCAGGCTGGGGTGCATGCCGCCCGGTCGCGCTCCGGTGCGAGTGTTCGAAGTTCCCCCGTGTGCGTGACCGGGGCGGCATGCGGTGTGGTGGCCGGGGCGGGACCTTCCCCGTCTCGCCGTGGCCGTGGTTGACGCTAGCCGAACCCTTGCAGAATGTCGAACACCTGTTCTACGGTCGGTGTCTGGTCGGGCCCGCCAACGCATCCCCATGACGGGCCCGACCACTAGCCGATCGGCAAGCTGGGAACCCTTCGCGAAGGGTTCCCCGAACCCTTCGACCACCACAATATGTAGTGGTGCCGAACCCTTCGCGAACACTACGAGAAGGGTTCCCCGAATCCTTCGAATGGACTCACCCATTTAAGGGATCCCCGAACCCTAGGGGGAGGGGGAAGGGGAAGTGGTTCTCTTACGTTCCTGAGGTGGTTGAGTTTGTGGGTCGCGCACGCGTGAGCGCCCGCGCGCGTACACGCGCACGCGAGACCCCGCCCCGACCACCGACGACCCGCTTGACGACCCACGCCCGGCCCGGCTACCTTCGCCGCCATGACCCGACCGCAGCCCACCCCCGCCGACGCCCACCGCGTCGCCGCCCCGGCTGCCGTTGATCAGCCCACCGGAACCTGACCGGCCCGAGAGCAACCCCGCCGTGGCGAGCAGCTGCGGCCCTACGGCCCCGCCACCGCGCGGGGCCGTTTCACGTCTCGGCCAGCGCGCTTCCAAGATTTTTCGATCTAGGTCTTGCGCGAACGCAACTGCGAACGCTAATTTTTGTAGGATCCCACGGGACGAGAGTGGTTGAGGTTCATCCTCCCCTCGTGACCCGGCCCCGACACCAAGAAAGCCCCGGCGACGGCTGCAACCGTCCCGGGGCTCGGTCAACCCCACACCACGAGGTCGACATGCGACAGCGTACCCACGTCACCTGCACGGTCGTACAGCGCAACAATCGCTTCTGCGATGACCCCAGCGCCGACGACGTCCCGTTCCCGATCTGCGCCCACCACGCGAAGCAGCTCTACCGGCACATCCGCGAAGCGATGGCGCCCCTCGCGAGCGATCCGCTCTACGCACTCTGGCACAACGTCGAGCGCATCCAGGCCGACCGCGAACGCCAGAGGGTCGCCGACAGTGCCAAGACCTTCGTGGTCTACTACGTGCAGCTCGGTGAGCACCTGAAAATCGGCTACACCGGAAGCCTGCGGAAGCGCATGAGGGCCTACCCGCTCAACCGCCGTCTGCTTGCGTACGAAGCCGGCGGCCAGGAACTTGAGTTGAAGCGGCACCAGCAGTTCCGCGAGTACCTGTCGCTCGGCCAGGAGTACTTCGCGCCCGGCCCGAAGCTGATCGAGCACGTGAACGAACTCCGCGCGAAGGCTGGCGCACCCGCGATCCAAGCCTTCACCGCCTGACACCTCGGAGGCGAGCACCGGTGGCCAACCAGCTCCCGAAGCTCCCCACCACCCTCAACCTGTCGATCGGTGTCCACGCCCACATCGCCGGACCCAAGCTGCACGAAGACCACACCTGTGACTACGTCACCTGCCTCCTCTGCGGCAAACCCGGCAAGGTGCTGCTCGGCGTGTGGCTCGACCTCGTCCTCGACTGACCCGGAGGTCCACGATGGACAACCTCGAGTCGGAGTGCGCGACCTGCGCTCCGAACCTCTACCACCAGCCGCTCGCCGTCCCCGCCTGAGACCACGAAGGGCAGGCCCCCATGCCCGACTCCACACCAACCTCGCTCGCCGAACTCGAACTCGCCCGTCGCGCGCCCCTCGAAGCGGAGATCAACAGCCGAGCTGAGCAGCACGCCGAAGCCTGGACCTCCGCGCTCGCAGCCGTCACCCGCCCAACCCCGCAGCCCACCTGATCCGTGCCGGTCCACACCTGCACCCGGCCCGGCTGCCCCCTCAAGTCCGCAGACCAAGACCACCGCGGACCCTGCGAACGCCACGCACGCGCCGACCAACGCCACCGCACACGCACCACCCCGACGAAACGAACGAGGGACTGGGGCGAGATCAACCGCCGACGCGCCGCCGTCAAAGCCCACGTCGCAAAGCACGGCTGGAACTGCCCCGGCTACCGCGTCCCCGCCCACCCCAGCACCGACCTCACCGCCGACCACCCCGTCGAGATCGCAGCCGGTGGCGACCCACACGCCAAGCACGACGTCCTCTGCCGCGCCTGCAACAGCCGCAAAGCACAGGCCGCCACCAACCCGCACCGCGCACCACGACCACGCTGACCCGACGCCCCCATCGGAGAACGCATGTACTGGTCCCTCGCCCGCGTCACCCTTGCCGCTGTCCTCGCCATCACCAGCCTGGTCGTCCTAGCCACACCGCCAGCCCCACCCGAGCGCTTCGCCAGCTGGCTCGTCAGCCTCGGCGGCACCCTCACCGCCACGCTCGCGCTCCTCGCCTTCGACGCCTGGCGCACACGACGAGGTCGCACCGACTGAAGCTGAGCGGGCCTGAGCGCCACGTACACCCCGCGCCCGGCCAACCGCACCAGCCGACCCACGCCGGGCAGCAGGCGGCACAGCCACCCACCCAGCACAGGGCAGCACGGCAGGACACAGGCAGCACCACAGCCCGAGCACACCAGTCGATCAACAGAAGACGATCACAAGATGATCAACGAAGATCGACATCACTTGATCAAACACCCCCAGGGGATGCCCCCTCCCCCCAGGTCAACGCGCTCTCCGCCCCGGGCAAGGGTGGATCTCGCGTGGACAGGTTTCCGACAGCGCCGTAACCGGAGGTGATCAAGATGGCCGACCACAGCCCTCGCAGCGCGTCGATGCTGCTGTCCGGTGCTCTCGCTCACCTCGACGTGATCCAGCCCGAAGCGCTCCGTGGCCCGGTGCGGGACATCCTCCGCGCTGGCATCGAACTTTGCGTCGGGTCGCGGTCGCTGCTCGGCAAGCCGATCCGGCCGGCGCTGGACTTGGCGCAGGCCGTGATGGACACGGCCGAGGGCGAAAAGCGCAGGGACGACGAGGGGCAGGGCTGATGCGGCCCGCGCCGATCCCCGAGGATGCGATCTGGCCTGGCGCCAAGCGCATCGTGCTGTCCGCGCCGAACGGCGACCTGACCAACGAGAAGATCGCACCGGTCGAGATGCTCGCCGACGTCCCGGCTTCGATCGGCGGCGTCCGGTACTCGGCGCGGTGCATGCTCGAGCCGGGCGACCTGGAGAAGCTCGTCGACGGCGGCCACGTGTGGGTGTCGTTCTACGGTGGCGTCCCGCCGTTCTGCGTGGACGTGACCGACAAGGACGGCCGCTGATGGGCGAGCGCGGACCGGCCAAGACGCCGACGAACATCGCCGTGCTGCACGGACACCGCAAGGACCGGATCAACCAGAACGAGCCGAAGCCAGGCGCGCTGGCGGTCGAGCCGCCGGACTGGCTCGGCGAGCAGGCCGTCGAGGTCTGGCACACCCTGGCCGCCGACCTGAAAGCCAAGGGCGTGCTCACGGGCTGGGACGTCGAAGCGTTCGCCTCGTGGTGCGACGCCGTCGTGCGCCGCCGCCACGCATCGAAGCGCCTGCAGGTCGAAGGCGAAGTCATCGAGCTCCCGGTGTTCAACAAGAACGGCGAGGAGACCGGGCACCGGTACGCGAAGAACCCGTGGACGCTCGTGCTGAACGAAGCGGACGCGCAGATGCAGAAGTACGCCGCCCGGTTCGGCCTCACCCCGAGCGACCGGGCATCGCTGTCCATCGGGGGAGGCGCCGCCAGTGCAGACGACGACCTCCTCACCGGCTAGCTACGACCTCGAGGCCCGCTGGCGCCCCGACGACGACGCGGGCCCGGTGTGCGGCTACACCTTCCGCGGCAACGCCTGCCCGAAGTCCGGCGCGCACTACTGCGAGCCCCGCGCCGACCGCGTCGTCACGTTCTTCGCCCGCATGCTCGTCCACGTCAAGGGCCCGCTCGTCCGGACACCGTTCCTGCTGCTGGACTGGCAAGAATTCGAGATCATCCGGCCGCTGTTCGGCGAAGTCCAGTGGTCGAGCGAGTGGGGCACCTACGCGCGCCGCTACCGCATCGCCTACATCGTCGTCGCGCGGAAAAACGGCAAGTCCGAGATCGCCGCGGCGATCCAGCTGTACATGCTCGTCGGCGACGACGAAGAGTCCGCCGAGGTGTACTGCCTGGCGCCTGAGACGCGGGCGCTCCGCGCTGACCTGACGTGGGGTCCGATCGGCGACCTACAGCCCGGCGACGAGCTCGTCGGGTTCGACGAGAACGTCCCGGACGGTCAGCACCGGCGGAGCCTGCAGCCGGCCACGGTCACGTCCGTCGACCGGGTCATGCAGCCGTGCTACCGCGTGACCCTGACGGACGGCCGCACGGTCGTCGCGTCAGCGAACCACCGCTGGCTGGCGAAGAACTGCGCCGGCAGCAACACCGTGCGCTGGCTGACCACCGACTCGATGGCACCCGGGTCACTGATCCGCGACCTCGGACCGGCCTGGGAGAACGACGAGACCTACGGCGGCGGCTACCTCTCCGGCGTGTTCGACGGCGAGGCCAGCTTCCACCGCGGCGAGCGGTCCGGGTACCGGATCTCGTTCGCGCAACTGCCCGGCAAGGTCATGGACCGGACGCGGCAGCTGATGGAAGAGCGCGGCTACCCGATCTCGAAGAACCGGCACCAGGGCTCCGGCGTGGCGAACTTCTCGCTCACCGGCCTGAGCGAGTGCTTCCGATTCCTCGGCAGCGTCCGGCCGGTCCGGCTGCTCGCGAACGCGCGCAGCTGGTGGGCTGGCAAGGCGATGCGAACCGGGTGGGCTGAAGTCGCGAGCGTCGAGTTCCTCGGCGAGCGCGAAGTCGTCGCGCTGGGGACGTCGACCAAGACGCTGTTCGCCGAAGGGCTGGCTAGCCACAACTGCGCGGCGAAGGACACCAAGCAGGCCGGGAAGGTGTTCGAGCCCGCGTTGCGGATGACGCAGCTGTCGCCCGCGTTGTCGAAGCGTCTGGTGCACAACAAGAACGCCCGGCGGCTGATCGACGAGAAGTCCGGGTCGCACTACGAGATCCTCACCGCGGACGCCGAGGGCGAGCTGGGGCACAACCCGCACGCGTTCAACCTGGACGAGGTGCTGTCGCAGCCGGACGGGTCGATGTGGGAGGCCATGACGACCGCGGCCGGCGCGCGGCTGCAGGAGCTGCTGTACGCGACGACCACCGAGACCGACGACGACAGCAGCTTCGGCGCGGACCTGATCGACGAGGCGGAGAAGACGCAGGAGGACCCGGCGCGGGCGCCGCACGTGTTCGCGTTCGTGCGGAAGCTCCCGCACTCGCAGGACGAGCTCGACCGGCTCCGCGAGCGGTTCCCCGGGCACCCGCACTTGCCGGTGTCGCTGGATCCGTTCGACGAGGCGAACTGGAAGTGGCCGAACCCGGCGCTCGACCAGTTCAAGTCCCGCGACGCGATGCGCCGGCAGGCCCTGGACGCGCGGAACGACCCGGCGAAGGAGAACGGGTTCCGGCAGTTCCAGACTAATCAGCGGGTGCAGCAGAAGTTCCGGTGGATGCCGATGCACCTCTACCGCGCGTCCGGTGGGGACGCGAACGACATCTGGCTGCGCCCGGACTACCACCGCGACCGGCTGCGCGGCCGGCCGGCGTGGGCGGGGTTCGACCTCGCGGCTCGCAGCGACTTGACGGCGTGGTGCACGCTGATCCCCGAGGACCGGTGGATCCACGCGCTGTGGCGGTTCTGGCTTCCCGAGGCGGCGCTGCGGGAGCTGGACAAGAAGAACGACGACAAGTTCTCGAAGTGGGTCAAGCAGGGCTGGATCGTCGCCACGCCGGGCCCGGTCGTCGACTACGAGCAGATCTACACCGACGTCGCGCGCGACGCGGAGGACTTCGATCTGCTGGCCGCGGACTGCGACGTGTGGTCGTCGGCGCCGGTGATCCAGCGGATCGAGAACGACACCGGGCTGTGGGAGATCGAGGCCTACAAGAACGACTTCTCCAGCATGACGCTGGGGATGAACGAGCTCATGGCGCTGGTCAAGACCGGCCGGTTCCTGCACCACGGCAACCCGGTCGCCGAGTTCTGCTTCGACAGTGTTGAGGTCCGGAAAGCGCCGTACAACCCGGACCTGATCCGACCGGACAAGCCGGAGCGCGGCAAGGTCGGGAAACGGATCGACGGGGTGCCGGCCGCAGCGATGGCGTGCAACGCGATGCTCCGCGAACCCTACGAAGACACCGGTCCAGCCGAACGTCCGAAGATCGTGATTTCGAGCCGGGGGAGGTCCGCGTGAAGCTGTCCGACCTCACACCGGACGAGTGGTACGGCCGGCTGTCGAACCGGATCTCCGAACAGCGCAAGTACGCGCTGCAGTGGTGGCAGTACATGGACCTCGAGCAGGCCCTCGTGTACGTCGCCCGGATCATCGCCGAGCAGGACGGCCGGTTCCCGCCGCTGCTGCTCCCGTGGTCCGAGCTGGTGATCCAGTCCGTTGTGGAGCGGCAGAAGTTCGAGTCGTTCCTCCTTGCGGAGAAACCCGTCAACGAGCTGGACAAGTCGTGGCAGGACAACAACCTCGACGAGCTCTCCGACGAAGCGCACACCGCGATGCAGGTCGGCGGCGTGCACTTCCTCATGGTCGGCCCGGAAGGCCCGGGCGGCAGCCCGCTGGTCACGACCGAGTACGCCGACCAGGTCGCCGTCGAGCTCGACCCGCGGACCCGGCAGCCGATCGCCGGGCTGAAGCTCTGGCAGGAAGACAGCGGGCTCGGCCGCACCGAGCCGCGCGCGGCCCTGTTCCTCAAGCACGTCCCCACCGCCGCGGGTGAGAGCGGCCCGTGCCGGGTGTTCGAACTCGACAGCCAGTGGAAGATGCGCGAGACCGCCCCGCTCGGCGACTGGTCCCGCGTCATCGGCGACGACCCATCGCTGCCGTCGGTGCCGCTGGTCCCGATGCTCGCGAACCCCCGCCGCGGCGTTGGCCGCTCGGATCTGGTGCAGCTGAAGCCGGCGTTGGACGGCGCGAACCAGATCGCGACGAACATGCTCGCCGCGGTGGAGCACCACGCTGTCGGTCGGAAGTGGGTCGTCGGCGCGACCGAGAAGGACTTCGTCGACGAGCACGGCAACCAGGTCCCGCTGTGGAAGGTCGCGATGGGCGACGTGTGGGGCATCCCGCACGCCCGCGCCGAGAGGAACGGGCAGCAGGCCCCGGAGGTCAAGGTCGGGCAGTTCGCTGCGAGCGACCTGCGGAACTTCCACGAGTCGCACAAGCTGCTGGCGCAGGTCGCCGCGTCCGCCTACGGGCTCCCGCCGGCGTACATGGGCTACGCAAGCGACAACCCGCCCTCGGCAGAGTCGATCCTGTACGCGCTCGAGCGGCTCGTGCTGCGCACGGAGAAGCGGAACCTGTGGGCCGGTGGCTCGTGGAAGCAGGCCGGTCGGATCCAGTACGCCATCCTCGAGAAGGATCCGTCGTCGATCTCGGCGATGGAGGCGAAGTGGGCGAACCCGGCGACGCCGACGCTGGCGTCGAAGATGGACGCCGCGGTGAAGGGCGTCCAGGCCGGGATCATCGACAACGAGCAGGCATGGATCGATCTCGGGTACAGCGAGCAGACCAAGAACGGCTTGCGCGAGCGGATGGGCACGAACCGCACTGCGTTCGCCGCCGCTGCTGCCGATCTCCGCAACCTCGACGTCAGCGGCGGCGCCGGCGTCAACCCGAACCCGGCTCCGCCGGCGGTGAACGGTGCTCCCGTCCCGGCTCTCTGACCTCGCCGCCCGCTACGGCAAGGCCACCGACGCCACCACCCGCGCCGCGCTCACCGAACTCACGGACGCAACCCGCGGCAAAGTCTCTCCGGAGGCGTGGCGCGACGCGATCGCACTCATCGCGCCGCGAATGCTCGAGCTGCAAACCCAGATCGCCGGGCTCGCCGGCGACTACGTCAGCAAGTCACTGCAAGCGCAGAACAGCGCGCCCGCCCGCGACGCGCTCGAGCTGAACCCGGACGGGTTCGCGGACCTGACCGACGGCGGCGGGTCGTGGCTCCGGAACCTGATCTTCGCTCCGAACTCGGTGCGGGACGCGAACCGCAGCCTTGGTGTCGTCGAGGCGCAGCGGCGCGCGCAGTTGGTCGCGATGTCGATCGTCCTCGACGGTGTCCGCGACGTGGCCCGGACAGCGACCGCCGCGGCGATGTGGTCGCAGGGCGCCCTGCACTACGTGCGGGTCCTCAACGGAGTGTCCTGCGCGCGGTGCGCGGTGCTGGCCGGCCGGAAGTACCGGGTGTCGGCGTTCCAGCGGCACCCGCGGTGCGACTGCCGGATGGTGCCCGCCGCGCGGGAACCATCCGAGTCGTGGACCGTCGACCCGAAGCACTACTTCCACTCGCTGTCCACGCAGGACCAGGACAAGGTGTTCACCGCCGCCGGCGCGCAGGCGATCCGGGACGGCGCGGACATCGGCCAGATCGTGAACGCCCGCGAGGGTGTGCAGACCGGGATGCTGTACGGCCGCGAAGTGCAGATCACCACGACGGGGACGACGCGGCGCGCGTTGTTCGGCGGCTACGAGGTGCTTGAGGACGGGTCGCTTCGGAAGCGGGTGCGGAGCGAGTTCCGCCGGAAGGTCGTCGCGGGCAACCGCGGCACTCGGTATTGGCGGCCCACCGCTCCTCGGCTGATGCCGGACGAAATCTACCGCCTGGCCGATGAGTTCGACTGGGACCGGGCTGAGGTGCTGCGACAACTCCGCCGGTTCGCCTACCTGATCTGACCACTCAGATTTCCCCGACGCCGCGACGGCGCGGGGCTGCTTCACCCGCACAGGCACGCGACGTGCCCGCGCGGCCTTTCCCCGGCTCGACCGCGCGACGCGGCGAGACGCCCACCCGATGGAGGACCGCGCGATGCGGAACACCACCCTGCCCGAACTGCCCACCCACCCGCTGATCCGAGACCCGCGCACGGGCGAACCGCTGCGCGCCGTCGGGATCGTCGGCGGCCGCCCCGTGTGGCCGATCATGGGCGCATCCGGACCGATCCCCGGCGGCGGACAGCCCCCGGCGGCACCTCCCGCGCCGCCGGCAGCCACGCCACCCGCACCGAACGGCCAGCCGGCCGGCCAGGGCGCGACGCCCGAACCGCCCGACGAGCCGCTCGGCGAAGCCGGACAGCGCGCACTCGCGGCCGAACGGCAGTTCCGCGCCGAAGCCGAGGCACGAGCTAAGGCAGCCGAAGAAGAACGAGACGCACTGAAGGCCGCAACCCAGACCGACCAGGAGAAGGCCGTCGAAGCCGCACGCGCCGAAGGGCGCGCCGAAGGCAACCAGCGACTCATCCGCGCCGTGGTCGAGGCCAAGGCCGCGGCAGCCGGTTTCCACGACCCCGCCGACGCTGCCGTGCAGCTCCACAACCGGCTCGCCGAGGTCAAGGTCACGAAGGACGGCGACGTCGACCAGACGAAGGTCACCGAACTCGTCGCCGAGCTCGCCCAGGCCAAGGCGTATCTCGTGAAGACCGCGGGCGCGACGCCCCCGGTCCCACTCCCCGGGCAGGGAAACCACCAGCCGGCACCGAAGTCGGGCGCCGCCGCCGGCAAGGCCGAAGCGGAACGCCGCTTCGGCAAGCCCAAGACATCCTGAAAGCGAGTCCATCATGACCTCGATCGAGGTGCAGACGACCAGCTACCAGGTCGAGAAGCGGTCCTGGCTGCTCAGCCAGCACGGCACCGACCCCGGCACCACCCCGAGCATCACGCTCGACATCTCCGCCTTCACCGCGGGCGTGCACTACCCGAACGGCTACATCCCGTCCGGCACCGCGCTCGCGAAGCAGAGCAACGGCCTGTACGGCCCGTACACCGTGTCCAACGAGGTCCAGACCCTCACCGAGGGCGGCTCCGGGCTGACCAGCTTCACCGTCACCTGGAACGGCCAGACCACCGCCAGCCTCGCCGCGGCGGCCACCGCCGCGCAGGTGCAGGCCGCGCTCGAGGCGCTGTCGAACATCGGCGCCGGCAACGTCGTCGTCACCGGCAACGCTGGCGGTCCCTACACCGTGACCTTCCAGGGCGCGCTGGCCGGCACCGACGTCGCCGCGATGACGACGACCCCGACCGGTGGCACCGGCACCGTCACCGTCGCGACCGCCACCGCGGGCGGCACCGAAACCGGCGGGCTCGACGTCGCCGCGGGGCTGCTGTTCAGCTCGGTGAAGGTCCCCAACCTGGCGGACACCACGAAGGACGTCGGCGCGGCGATGCTCGTCCACGGCTTCGTGAAGCTGTCCAAGCTGCCGTTCGGCCTCAACGCCAACGGGCAGGCCGACCTCAAGCTCATCCACTTCGTGGCCTGACCGGCAAGGAGCCTGAACCATGATCGTCTTCGATGGGCCGGTCACGCCCGACGCCCTCACCACCTTCGTCCGCGAGGTCCCCACCCCCGCCGACCAGGTCCTCAACCAGCTGCTCCCCGACCGGCTGTTCAACAAGAACAGCATCGACTTCGCGGAGCTCACCCGCACCAACCGCACCGCGCGGTTCCGCGCCTACGACGGCCGGCTCCACGTGTCCGAGCGGGACACCGAGCTCACCAAGACCGTGAAGCTGCCGCCGCTGTCGACGTCGCTGTCCACCGGCGAGCTCGAGCGCCTGAACCTCGAGTTCGCGCGGACCGGCGGCACGAACAACGCGGCGCTGATCGACGCGATCTACGACGACGCCACCAACCTCACCCGTGAGGTGCAGGCCCGCATGGAGCAGGCCCGCGGCGACGTCCTCACCGACGGCAAGTTCACGCTCGCCGGTGAGGGGGGCCTGTTCCTCGAGGCGGACTTCGGGGTGCCGGCGAACCACTTCGTCGCGCCCGGCGTGCTCTGGTCGAACACCGCCTCGGCGACGATCATCGCGAACCTGAGCGCGTGGATCGACATCTACGTCGCGACGAACGGTTTCGCGCCCGGCGGGATGGCGATCTCGCGGCGGATCCTGAACTACATGCTGCAGAACGCCGAGCTGCGGACCCTCGCGGCCAGCATCGTCGGCACGCCGGGGCTCATCACCCGGCCCGGGCTGGACGCAGCGCTCGGCGCGTACGGGCTGCCGCCGATCCAGATGGTCTACGACACCGTCGTCGACGTCGACGGCACCTCGACCCGCGTCATCCCCGACGACCGGGTCATCTTCGTCCCGCCGAACGTCACCGACCTCGGCTACACCGCCTGGGGCGTCACCGCCACCTCGCTCGAGCTGGTCAACTCCAACCAGGCCGACCTGTCCTTCTCGCAGGCGCCCGGCATCGTCGGCGTCGTCGAGAAGTCGGGCCCGCCGTACCGGGAGTTCACCTACGTCGACGCGGTCGGCATGCCGGTGCTGGCCAACCCGAAGCTCCTGATGATCGCCGACGTGGCGTAGAAGGGGTGGCGAGCATGGCGAGGCTGAACACCTTCGTGCACGTCGTCGCGACCGCCGACGACGGCGCGCAGCAGTCGGGCACGTTCGGGCCGGCCGACGAGGTGCCCGCTTGGGCGGCCGCGGCGATCACCAACCCGGACGTGTGGGACGGCGAACCGCCGGCCGTCGATCTGGAGCCGGCGAAGCCCGGCGGCGGGGAGCTCGTCGAGCCGCCGCGGGCCGGGAAGGGCAGCGGCGCCGAGGCGTGGCGCGAGTACGCCGGGAAACTCGGCTGGTTCGAGGCGATCGCGCCGGAAGCCACCCGCGACGACATCGTCAAGGCGGTCGACGACGAGCGCGAGCGCCGCGCCGCCGAAGCCGCGCAGCAGAACGACGGGGAGTGATGCCGGGTGGCCACGTACTACGCCAGGGCTGAGGACGTGGCCACCCGCCTCACCGTTACGTTCACCGACTCGGAGAAGGCGCGAGCGGATCAGGTGATCCGCCACGTCTCGGCGATCATGCGGAAGCGGCTCGCCGACGTCGGCGCGGACCTCGACGCCGGCCTCGCGGCGGGCACGATCGAGCGGGACCTCGCTGAGGCGGTGTCCGTTGACGTCGTCACGCAGACCGTGGAAGTCAAGCGCGGCGTGAAGTCCGAGGCGCACCCCGAGTACACGATCGTTTTCCAGGACGCCACGACCGCGGGCCTCGACCTCACCGCTGACCAGATCGGACTGCTGACGCCGACCGGGCCGAGCGCCGACGAAGTCCGCGGCAAGGCGTTCTCCGTCCACCCCGGATAGAGGAACTGAGCATGGCCGACGAGACGACGCAGACCGAAACCGAGACCGAGCAGGCCGGCGAGAACCCGGCGACCGCGCACCAGCCGGCCGAAACCGTGACCCGGGTGTACGACGCAGACGGGCGTGAGCACTTCGCGTCGCCGACGTCCAAGTTCGTCGTCGACGGTCTGGCCGACGGCACGCTCACCACCGAACCGCCCGCGAGGACCGACGAGTCCGGCGGCGAGCAGCGCACCGAGGAGGTGCCCAGTGGCGCCGAAACTGGATCAGCAAGTCACGATCACGAACCCGGGACCGGCGACGGGACCGCCGAATCCGGTGACGGGCCAGCCGACGCCGGGACCGCCGGTGGACGTCGTCGAGCCGGCCAGGCTTAGCCAGAAACCCGTCGTCGACGTCTCCGCCGCCACCGAGTTCCGCGGGCAGCAGTCCACCGTCCTGTCGAACTGGACGATCCTCGTCGGCCCCAGCTCGGTGCTGACATCCGAATCGGTCGTGACCGACGAGCTCGGGCAGCGGTTCGAGATCGTCGGCGCCGTAGCGCGGCGGCCGCAGCACAGACCCGAGTTCCTCGCCGCCGCCGCGCGGCTCATCTCCGACATGCAGAGCTAGGAGCGCCACGATGGCAGCGACCCTGATCACCCCCGCCTACCTCGACCACAAGACCGCCGTCGTCAAGCCCACGCCGGTCGCGTGCGACACCGTCAACGGCAACCGGATCCCGAACAGCGGGCACCTCACGCTGGAGATGATCGCGTCGGCCGGCGGCACGGTGACGGTCACGTTCCCGAAGAAGGTCGACGGACAGACGGTCACGCCGCTGACCTACACCTTCACCGGCGCGCAGACCCGCCTCGCCGGCGGCTGGCCGGTCAACACCTACGGTTCCGAAGTGCTCGTGACCGGATCGGTGAACACGATCACGCTCGTCGCGACCGACGCGGGCTGACCCATGGCCGGGGTCCGCGTCACGATCTACCGCGAGGAGCTCCTTGCAGAGGCGCGGAGGCTATCGACCGATCGCCGTGTCGAGATCGCGCACGAAGCGGCCGGAGACGCCGTCGCGGACGCCCCGGTCCTGTCCGGCGACTACCGCGACGGGATCCACGTCGAGACCGACGGCGACCGGGTGTCCATCGTGGACGACGACCCGGACGCCATCTACAAGGAGTACGGCACGAGCGACACTCCGGCGCACATGACGCTCACCGAGGCCGCGTCGCGGTACGGGAAGTACACCGGCTGGCAGGCGCGCGGCCGATGACCACCGCCTATGCCATCCCGGACCTGCACATCCCGATCCGCGAGCAGTTGCTCGCCGACGCCGAGTTCGCGGCGCTCGTCGGCGGCCGGGTCGGCACCCGGGCGCCGGACAACGTCCTCGCTCCGTACGCGGTGATCCGCTGCTCGGCGAACCCTCTGTCGTCGTCGAGCCGCTCGGTCGGGTGGCGCGGCGGCGTGCAGCTGCACGGCTGCGCGGCACGCGACGTCGGTGACCTCTCGCCGGAGCAGGTGGCGTGGAAGATTTGCGCGGCCGGGGCGCGGGTCCTCGACCGGTCCGGGCAGCAGACCTGGACCGAGACGGAACCCGGCGGCCGGTCGCTGACCTACACGCCACGGGTCACCGCGGGGCCGCTGCCGATGGACCCGAACACGAGCCGCGGCCCGGACGCCGTCGTGTACTGGGCGCTGATCACAGCCACGATGCCGATCCACCTCCGATAGACCCCGGTCCGCCGTTTCGGCGGGGGCGCCCTGGCGGCGGACCGGCCCTACCCTCCGACGCCCCCATCTCAGCGGCGCCCCACCGCACCCGATTCCCCGCGCGCTGCGGGACTACCAGGAGGACTCATGTCCAGCTACGCGAACAGCGATCTGGCGCGCGTGTGGGAAGACGGCGACGCCTTCCGCGCGCCCACCGGGACCGCGGTCCCCGGCGACATCTTCGCCAGCTCCCTGCCCGGCTGGGAAGCGTTCGGCGGCATCCGCGCGGGCTTCACCGTCTCCAAGGACCAGACCGTCGACGAGCTCGACATCTGGAACAACAAGTCCGGCGCCGCCTACAAGCGCAAGAAGCAGCCCGTCAAGCCGACCATCGCGTTCGAGCCGGTCGACATGTCCAAGGCCACCGCGCTGACGATCCTCCGCGGCGGCTCGGTCGTCGCCGGGAACGGCGGCTACGAGCTCATCGAGGGCGACGACGAGGACTTCGCCCTGATCGTCCGCGTGTACGACGGCGACGAAGCGAAGGCTTACTACGTCGAGAAGGGCGAGCTCGGCGCGATCCCCGAGGACAAGATGGACGGTGAGGACATCTCGGGGTTCCCGCTGGAGATCGCGCCGCTCGCGCCGCCGTCGGGCGGCAAGGCCATCCGCCAGTGGCAGAAGAACACCAACCCGCTCGCCTGAACAGGAGTAGCAGCATGACGCAGGGCGCCCCCCGAACCAGCCGCACCGCCGCGAAGAAGGCCACCGAGCCGACCGCGCGCGACAACCACGTCATCCAGACCACAACGGACGGTCCCGAGCTCGACCTCGACGCCTTGCTCGGCAGCCACGGGCTGCTCGGCGAACGACGCCTGAAGGTCGCCGGCAAGTCGTTCCGCCTCACCAAGGCCGCAACCGGCGAGCAGGTCGCCGCGTACCACGAGCTCGTGTCGGAAGGATCGCTCGGCGAATCGATCGCGACGTTCCTCGTCGACCCGACCGAGCGCGCCGAGTTCGTCGAGGCGTTCCAGAAGCAGCGCCAGCCGCTCAGCGGGCAAGCCGAGCAGGTGTACTTCCAGCAGATCCTCCGCTACGTGTTCACCGGTTCGGTCGACGGTGACGCGGGGGAATCCTCGGCGTCCTGATCGGGGTCCTCGGACCCTGGTGGGACGCCGTCCTCACCGACTTCCGCCAATTCTTCCACCTCGACCTCCGCACCGCGTGGCACACGATGGCCGCCGTCGACCTCGTCGCGCACGTCCACCGCCTCACCCGCATCCGCGACGCCGCGCTCTACGACCTCCTCTCCGGCGGTCT
Organism: Amycolatopsis sp. NPDC049159; assembly: GCF_040648295.1. Classification (NCBI taxonomy): domain Bacteria; kingdom Bacillati; phylum Actinomycetota; class Actinomycetes; order Pseudonocardiales; family Pseudonocardiaceae; genus Amycolatopsis; species Amycolatopsis sp. NPDC049159. The sequence continues at coordinate 119,070 of NZ_JBEZDL010000014.1, read as the reverse complement.
CTCCCACTGGGGCCCGCACGAGGAAAACACCGCGCTGCTCCTTGAGCACCAGGCATACGCGCTCGAACTCACGTGGTCGGACCGGATCACCGACCCCGACGACCCGAAGCTGAAGCGCGAGCGCGCACAAGCCAAGAAGGCCGGCATCAAGCCGCCGCCGCACCCGCTGATCCCGCCGGTCGCGCACCGCCCCGACTCGCTCGCCGAGCAGCGTCTCCGCGAGTACCTCGACGCCATCGAGCGTCACCGGGCCGGACCGCCACCCGAAGTGAAGTACCTGTCCAGCGCGGACTTCGACCGCGAGATGGGCCTGACCGCCGAGCCCGTCTGACCCTGCAGCCCCGGGAGGTGACCAGCCATGCCCGGAGGACGCATTGAGATCGACGTGGAGCCGAACCTCAAGGGCTTCGACGGCAAGGTCGCCAGCAAGCTCCGCGGCCTGCAGGGCCCTCTCGGTTCCACCGCCAAGGGCATCGGTCTCGCCGTCGCCGGCGGCATCGGCCTGGCCGCGGTCGGGTTCAAGCAGGTCATCGACATCGGCATCGAGTACCAGTCGAGCCTGAACGACCTGCAGGCCGTGTCGCACGCGACCGGCGACCAGATGGCCCGCGTCGGGGCCACCGCCAAGGCCCTCGGCTCGGACATGTCGCTGCCGGCGACCTCCGCGGCCGACGCGGCCGCGGCGATGACCGAACTCGCCAAGGGCGGCCTCAGCGTCGATCAGGCGATGACCGCGGCGAAGGGCACGCTGCAGCTGGCCGCGGCCGCGCAGATCGACGCCGCGCAGGCCGCGGAGATCCAGTCGCAGGCCCTCAACGCGTTCGGGCTCTCGGCGGACAACGCCGGCCACGTCTCCGACGTCCTCGCCAACGCCGCCAACGCGGCCAGCGGCGAGATCACCGACTTCGCGCAGGCCATGGGCCAGGTCGGCGCGGTCGCGCACCAGTTCGGCCTGTCCATCGACGAAACCACCACCGCTCTCGGCCTGTTCGCGAACGCCGGGATCAAGGGATCCGACGCTGGGACGCTGATCAAGTCGGCGCTGCTCGCCCTGGCGAACCCGTCCAAGCCGGCCGCGAAAGCCATCGAACAGCTCGGCCTGAAGACCTACGACGCGACCGGCAAGTTCGTCGGCCTCAAGAGCATTTTCGAGCAGCTGCACGACGCGTCCGGCCGCATGACCGACGCGCAGTACCAGCAGGCCACCGCCACCGTGTTCGGGTCGGACGCGGTCCGGCTCGCCGGTGTCGCGGCCGGGACCACCGGCGAGCAGTGGGACGCGATGGCCACCGCCATCGGCCACGCCGGCGGCGCCTCCGAAGTCGCGGCCGCGAAGACCAAGGGCCTCGGCGGCGCGATCGAGGGCTTCAAGTCCCAAGTCGAGACCGTCGAAATCGACGCGTTCGAGAAGATCGGCCCGGCGCTCGAGGCCGGTGTCCGCGGCGCGGCGGACGCCGTCTCGAAATACGGACCGCAGGTCGTCGACGGCCTCGAGCACGTCATCGACTTCGCCGGCCAGGTCGGCCCCGGGATCGCGAAGAAGGTCGCCGCCGGCGCGACCGAGGTCGCGCAGGCCGGGCAGCGGCTCATCGCGCCGTTCGAGCAGGGCGCGAAGCAGGCACTCGACCGCGGCATCGGGATCGTCACGACCGCGGTCGGCGGGTTCATCGACGTCGGCCGCAAGGCCGTCGACGTCGCGCAGCCGATCGCGAAGGGCATCGCCGACATCGCCAAGGGCGCGACCACAGCGTCCGGTCCGCTCGGCGCCGTCCGGCTCGCGCTCGAGCTGACCTACGACGCCGCCTCCGGCGTGCTGACGATCCTGCGACCGTTCGCCGCGGGGATCGGCGAGGTGCTGCACCTGTTCGGGGAGCTCCCCGGCCCGGTGCAGGCGGCCGCGTTCGCTCTGCTGGCGCTGAAGGTCGGACCCGGGATCCTGAACGGGCTGAAGGGCGCGCTGTCCGGTGTCCGCGGCGAAGCCGAGGGCGCGTCGACGAAGCTCGGCCTGGTCGGCAAGACCGTCGGTGTCATCGCCGCGCCGGCTCGCGCGACCATCGGCGCGGTCGGTGGCGCCGTGGGCGTGCTGCGGCAGTTCAACGACGAGGCCCGGGTCCAGCGTGAGATCGGCGCGGCGGCCGGCCAGTCGATCGGGCGGATGGGCAGCGCGGCAGCGGCGTTCAACACCTCGGCGATCCCGGCGGTCGCGGCGGCGCGCGGGTTCGTTGAGCAGACCCGCGCGATCAAGGAAGGCGCAGCCGGCGCGGGTCAGCCGATCAACACGCTCAGCGCTGCGGTCGGCACGCTGGTCGAGCGGTCCTCCGCGCTGTCGCAGGCACGCGACCGGTTCACCGAGGTCTCCTCGAGCACGGAGCGGTTCGGAAAGATCGCCGGCGCAGCGGCTGCGGGGGGTTCGTTGTTGAAGTCCGCGGCAGGCGGACTCGTGGGTGCGTTTGGTGGGCCGTGGGGGATCGCGATCGCCGCGGCTGGCGTGGGACTCTCGATGCTGGCACAGCGCAACGAGGAGGCGGCGCAGAAGGCCGCGGCGCACAAGCAGGCTGTCGATGACCTCCTCGGTGCCTATCGCAAATCTGGCGGTGTCATCGATCAGAGCATCATTAGCACGAACAACAAGGCGCTGGCTGACCTGAACGTGGCTGCCAACGCAAAGGCTGCTGGATCGTCGTTCGCTCTGTATTCGGCTGCTGCAAACGGGAACGCTACCGCACTTGGTGAGGTCACGAAGTCTTCCGACGCGGCTCTTGCTTCTATCGGCAAAGAATCTGGGCTGAGGTCGGACCAGATCAAAGGACTTCAAGATGTCAACCACGAATTGCTCAAGAATGGTGGAGCGTACGAGGACGTCGCTGACAAGGTAGCTGACCTTTCGAAGAAGACGAATGGGTATGCGAAAGACGGCGCTACGTACACTCATGCGTTCACAGCGGATCAGGACAACCTGGTCAATGCGATCTTGAATGGAACTGGCGCTCTAGGTAAGCAGATCGCGCAGAATCGGGAAGCTCAGCAATTGTACGAGCTTCTCGCGCAGGCGGAGTCGAACCTGTCTGCTGAGACGATCAAGATGTACGAGGCGCAGAACAAGGCTGCCGACAGTGCACGTGCAGCGGCGACCGCTGGTCTTGCATACAAGGACGCGCTCGCGCAGTTGAAAACTGCCCAGGAGCAGACCAGTCAGGCTCTCAAGGACAACGGCGAGAACTCGGAGCAGTACCAAGCGGCGCTGCGCGGCGAGGAGCACGCCATCCTCGCAGTGCTGGATGCGAAGAAGGCTGAGGCAATTGCGAACTCCAAGGCCAGTAGTGACATCCTGAAGTTGCATGACGGTACGGTCGCGCAGAACGCCGAGGCCGTGAAGCTCGCTGCGACGTACAAGGGTGCCATCCCGGATGCACTTCGCACGGCGATTGCGAACATCGGAGTTGCCGACTCAGCCGCTGCTGGGCTGACCATCTCGGTAAACGAGGCAGGGCAAGCGGTCTACGCGCTTCCGGATGGCCGAACCATCGTGATATCCGGCGATGTGAAGCAGGCCAAGGAAGCGATCGACAGCGTCGAGCCGTACGCGGCAGGAAAAAAGGGCACTGTTCCGATCAGTGCGAACGCCGACGAAGCCACAGGAAAGATCAACCAAACCCTTCAGTATGCCGACGGCAGCACCGGCATCGTCACGATCGACGGCAAGAAGGATCCCGCGGACGGCAAGGTCTACGCGGTCGTCACGCTCGCCAACGGCACCACGACCTACATGCGGATCGACGCGATCAACCAAGGCGCCAAGGACAAGACCATCGAGGTCGTCCGCTACGCCGACGGCAGCGTCGGCTACATCCAGGTCCGAGCGAACACCGCTGCGGCAGAGGCGGCGATCAACCAGGTATCCCGGGATCGGACTGGAACGATCACGATGATCGTCCGAACCGACGGCAGCGTTCGTGTCGGCGGCGGCAACAACATCATGAACGCCACCGGCAACGTCCTTGAGCCCTACGCCGCCGGCGGGATCAAGCCGATGCGCGCGGGCATCGCGCAGATCGTCCCGCCGCGGACGCTGCGGGTCATCGGCGACCGGATGGTCGACGACGAGGCGTACATCCCGATCAACCAGAAGTCCCGTTCGATCAGCCTGCTGACGGAAACGGCGCGGCGCATGGGGTTCGACCTGATGCGCCGGTACGCCACCGGCGGGATCGCGCAACAGGGCTCGGTCTCCGTCTCCAGTGCAGGGCTAATCGGGCCCCTGCAGATCACCGGGTCCTTGGACATCGGCGGAGTTCTGGTGCCGCTCGTCGACGCCCGCATCTCCGCAGCAGACCACGCAGACGGCGACGCGCTCTACCGCGGCCGCAGGAACTAGGAGGGCACGTGGTTTTCTCGTTTCGCGAGACGAACAACTACTTCTCGACGCAGCTGAGCATCGCCGCGTCCGTCACGGACACGACCATGCGTGCGCCCGGGTTCACCGCGCTCGGCACTGGCTACGGCGAGAAGTATGTCCCGCTCGTGCTCCACGACGACGCGGCCGGCGTCTTCGAGATCGTGTGGGTCAGCGCGCACACCACCGCCTCCGACACCGTGACCGTGGCCCGCGGCAAGGAAGGCAGCAGCGCCCGGCCGTGGCCCTCCGGGACGCGGGTCGAGTGCGCACCGACCGCCTACGACATGATCATGATGGCGACGTCCGGTGCGCTCCCGTCGGACGCGCAGTTCGGCCAGCGCGCCTACCGGACCGACAAGCTCGACGTCGTCATGAAGACGTTCAACGGCTGGGTACCCGCCGCCGGTGTCGCCCTCGCCGGCAACGTCGGACCGAACATGCACAGCGCAACCCCGCCCGACGGCGCCACCATCCTGGCGCAGATGCAGTACGTCCCCGCGTTCACCACGAACGGCAACGGCGACAAGACCGTCAACTTCAAGCAGCCGTTCCCCACGAACTGCCTCGGCGTGATGATCACCTCGGTGGACTTCGCTCACGTCGGCCCCTTCGTGGTGTCGGCCGTGAACGCGTCGTCGGTGACGTTCACGACCTACAACGGCAACAGCACCCGTACCACGCAAACCAACGTCAGCTGCGTCCTGTTCGCGCTGGGCTGGTGACCTCGTGGCCTTCGGGACCGGGCCGTACGCGCGCACCGGCTACGCCGGCGCCGGAGCCGGCGCGCCACCGCCGTCCGGGCAGCAGACGCTCCCGCCGCCGATTCCCGGCGGCACCGCCACGTGGGTGTACGAGCAGAACAGCACCTACGCGTTCGCGCTGCGCGGGTTCGCGGCCCGCCAGTCCACCGGCATCTACCCCGGTGGCGGCATCAGCATCCGGCCCATCGCCGACCGCGGGATCATGGAGATCACCGCGTGGTGGCCCGACGCCACCGTCCTCAGCCTCATCCGAGTCGACGCCGACGGCACCCAGACTCCCGTCCGCAGTGGGGCACCACTCACCGCACTCGGACCGACCCGCCGCAACCTCTGCCAGAACCCGTCCTTCGAAGCCGGGCTGAACGGCACCGTCCCGGACCTCGGATCGCCGACGCTGACCCGCCCCAACGACGGAACCGCACCGCGCGGCACCTACTACCTGAAGGCGACCGTCGCCGCGGCTGGATCCTGCGGCGTCGTCATCCCCAACGCCGTCGGCGCCGGCCAAGACCTGACCGTCGCATTCGACCTGCGCCTCTCCGCCGCCGCGACATCGCTGACGGTCCAGGCATCGTTCACCGACCTGGACGGCAACACCCTCACCCTCGCATCCACCGCACTCACCACCGACCAGATCAACAACAGCGTCGCGCAGTTCGCCCGGCAAGTGCTGCGCATCGCCACCCCCGCCGCCGGCGTCGCGGCGACCATCAAGGTCATCGCCGGTGGCATGCCCGCCGGCGGCGCGATGAGCCTCGACGGCATCACCATCGAACGCGGAACGAGCAGCGACGGCAGCTACTTCGACGGAGGGACCTACGGCGCGACCTGGCTCGGCACTGCCGACCTGTCCGCGTCGGCGCTGGCGCCGCTGTTGGTCATTGAGGACGGCGAATGCCCGACCGACGTCCCCGTGCAGTACCAGCTTGTAAACGGCGGACTCGCGGGCGGGCGCATGACCTCGGCCTACGCGACGCTGCCGTCGAACGAGATCGTGTGGCTGACCCACCCGGACGCGCCGGACGAGCCGCTCGAGGTGTTCGTCGAGAAGCGGCCGCTGCGGGGTAAGGCCGCGAACGTCGCGGTGTTCCAGGCGATCAACGACCCGATGTTCCTCACCATCGGGTCGCGGCGCCGGTCCGCGTGGAAGTCCACCGAGAGCATCGCGCTGTGGACGTTCGGGTCGGAGGCCACCGAGCGGCTGGTGGCCATCCTCGACGACAACCGGCCGGTGCTGCTGCGCGCGCCGGCGTCGCTGAACTACGGGCCGCCGCTGTGGCTGTCCCTGCTCGACTTCGAAGAAGACCCGGACGGGTCGTCGCCGTGGCAGCAGATGCTGAAGATCTCGGCGCCGTGGGTTCAGGTCGCCGCGCCGGCACTGTGAGGGGAGCCGCCCTGTGTGGAACATCAGCGACCCGGCGCGGCGCGTCTCGGCCAAGAGCCACAACGTCGACGTCCGCGCGGTCGTGGACAGCCCGACCGCCGGCACCCGGTACTTGCCGATCCTCGGCGGGTCGGTCGAGGTTGACGCGACGAGCCAGGTCCGACGGACGGCGACGATCGTCACGGATCCGTCGCTGTGGCCGACGTCGCCGGCGGATCTGCTGACGCCGTTCGGGTCGACATGCCGGATCGACTGCGGGATCATCATCCCCGGCCAGGACGAGCCGGAGTGGATCCCGCAGGGGCTGTTCTCACTGGACCGCAACAAGCGGTCACGGTCGGCGGATGCGACGTCGGCCGCGGAACTGTCTCTCGTGGACTTGTCGCAGCGGGTGGCGGAGGCGCGGTTCGAGGCGCCGACGCAGACGCTGTCGGGCGCGACGAACGTCTCGGAGATCACCCGGCTGATCCGTGAAGTCCTCGGCTTGACGTGGCCGGTCGTCGACCTCACCGGCTCGACCGCGGTGTGCCCGGTGATGGAGATGCAACGGGAACGCTGGCAGGACGGCATCGAGAAGCTCGCCGACGCGATCGCCGCGGAGGTGTTCTTCGACCAGCTCGGCCAGGCGGTGATCCGGCCGCAGCCGACACTGAACGACGCGCCGGTCTGGTACGCGCGCACCGGGCAGGACGGGAACATCCTGTCCACCGACGAGGAGTGGACGCGCCAGAACGTCTACAACGTGTGGGTCGTCTCCGGTGTCCGCGCGGACGGAACACCGCCGGTGTCGGCGACCGTGGCCGACACGGATCCGCTGTCGCCGACGTACGTCGGTGGCGCGTTCGGCCGGAAACCGCGGTTCTACTCGACGCCGCTGGCCACCACGACCGGGCAGTGCACGACCATCGGGCAGACGATGCTCGCGCGGTACCAGGGCCTCGGATGCTCGGTCGACTTCTCGCTGTTCCCGAACCGCGCGCTCGACGCCGGCGACGTCATCGACCTCGACGACGAAGACCTCGGGCGGGCGCAGCACATCATCGACAAGGTGTCGATCCCGCTGTTGCCCGATGGTGGGCAGCCGCTGCAGACCCGGTCGACGCTGATGATCCCGTCCGAGTCGTAGGGAGGCGACATGCGGCTCCTCGACGCGCTGACCTTGAAGCTCGAGCAGATGCTGGCCGACCGGCAGAAGATCGGCACGGTCACCGCGATCGTCGGATCGAAGGTGACGGTGGCGTTCGACGGCGGGTCGGTGACGTTGGCGAAGAACGCGGCGTACACGGCGACGGTCAACGACACGGTCGTGATCAACATGATGACGAAGAACAGCTGGTTCGTGCTGTGCAAACTCGGATGAACGACGTCGTGCGGATGCCGCGTTGGCTGTTAGCCGCGCACCTGATCGTCGTCGGGTTGGGGTATGTGTTCGGACCGGCAACCGGCGGCGGGTTCGTGTTCATCCGCGAGCTTGGCCTGCCGATCCCGTTGTGGGGCGCCGTGTTCACTGCCGCCGGGTTGCTGCTGCTTTTTCGGCGTCGCACGATCGGACACGCGGTGGCGGCGTTCGCCTGCACGTTCTGGGGCATCGGCTTGGTGGTCCCGATCCTGATCGGGGAGGCGACCAGCGGCGGCGGCTGGGCGCACACGCTGATCCTCGCCGCACCAGCGCATGTGATCGCCCTGTGGCAGCGGTCGAAGTCCCGGCTGGACGCCGGCAGCAGTACGTCGAGGTGATGCCGAGTCCAAGGGGGTCACGTGCTGCTCGCTGCCGATGCCGCTTCGGCGGCCGGGCCTCCCTGGCTGGCCATCGTCGTCGCCGCGCTCGCCTCGATCGGTGTCATCGCGACAGCGTTCGGTCCGGCGATCGCAGAGAAGGTCAAGCGCGGGAAGCCGAAGGACGAAGCGAAGGCAGCGGCGAGCACCGAGCCGGCCGCGCTGCCGACACCGACGGTGGTGCAACGCACCGACCAGGCGCTCGACTTGGTTGGGGCAGCGATGACGGATGCGCACCGTGAGCGCGATGAGGCACAGGCCAGGGCGGAGCGCCTGTCCAAGGCGAACACGAAGCTTGAGCGTGAGAACGCCGCGCTGCGCACGTTGATCTATCGGCTCGATCCGACGTGGAACGGGGACAGCAGTGGACGATCAGCGGGCTGACGGCGCGGTGGAGACGGCGCGCCAGGGGGTGCATGCGCTGGCTGAGCGGGCGCCGAAGGAAGCCCGCGAAGAAGCGAACCGTGAAGCCAACCGCGTGGTACGTAGGTGGTTCCCGCGGTTCGTGCTCGCTGCTGCCGTGGTCACGCTGATCGTCATGCTCGGCGGCGGCTACGCGATCGTCGACTTGTACTTCCGGTCGGCCGCGACCAACTCTGCGGTCACGACGCTGCAGCAGGCGAAGGACGCGAAGGTCGGCGGGGACAAGGCGAACGGTGAGCTCGCGCAGCGCGGCCAGCCGCAGGTGTCGATCCCGACGCCGGGGACGGCGCCGGACACGGACGTGATCGTGGCGTCCGCGGCTGCGCGGGTACTGGCGTCGTTGCCGGACACGACTCCGTCGTCGACGGCGCTGGGGCAGGCGGTCGCGCGGTACGTCGCAGCGAACCCGATCGCGCCGGCGCAGCCGACGCCGGGCCAGATCTCGTCGGCGCTGGCCGGGTACTTCACCACGAACCCGCCGCCGGCCGGGCCGCCGGGGGCGTCCGGGGCGCCGGGCCAGAACGGGCAGCCCGGCGCGAACGGCCAGCCCGGCGCGGAAGGCACGCCGGGCCGCGGGCCGACCGCCGAGGAGATCGAGGCTGCGGTCGGCGCGTACTTCCGTGACCACCCGGAGGCGCTGTGCCCGAACGGCGGGTCGATCGCGCAGCTGCGGGTGCAGCTCGCGGATGGCGGCTCCGCCGACACCTGGACCTGCGTCGTGACGACCTACCCGGCGCCGACCACCACCACCACGCCCGTGCTTCCCATCCCGACCACGTAGGAGGATCCATGGCCAACCCGGCCGGAGTGCTGCGAGGCGTCGACGTCTCGCACCACCAGGACGACATCGACGTCGGGCGCCTGCCCGTCGACTTCGTCATCGCCCGCACCGTCCAGGCCGCCGGCGGGAAGTACGCCACCACCCGCGACCGCGCCTACGCCACGCACAAGGCCAACGCCGCCCGCGACGGCAAGCTGTTCTCCAGCTACTGCTACCTCGGCAACGGCATCTCCGCCGCAGCGAACGCTGCCCTGCACGCCGACATCGAACCCGACCGGTCGGTGCCGGTCATGCTCGACTGGGAGCAGGGCTCCGGCAACGGCGCGTTCCTCCGCGCCTGCGAGAACGAGTTCGCCAAGGCGGGGTTCTTCGTGTGGGGCAAGTACGCGCCCCGCTGGTACTGGCAGTCCCAGGGCAGCCCGGACCTGTCCGGCGCCGCGCCGCTGGTCTCCAGCCGCTACGCCGACACCGCGCCCGGCGACTGGGAGTCCGAGTACCGCGGCACCCCGGACTCGTACTGGGCGCCCTACGGCGGCAACGTCGTGCGGATGCTGCAGTTCAGCTCGGTCGGCCGGCTGCAGCCGTACCCGAACCGCGACCTGGACCTCGACGCGTTCCAGGGCACGCGCGCGCAGCTCGCGGCGTGGTGGAACCCGAAGCTTCCCAACCCGCAGCCCGCCCCGGGCGAGCTCGACCACGAAGGAGAACTCATGGAGCGCATCACCGTCACCCCGCCGAACGCCGATCAGAACGCGAAGCGCGTCTGGCTGTCCGGCTCCCCGAACGCCGCCGTCATCGTCCGGCCGCGCATCAACCGCGACGGCGTGGCGAAGCCGATGTGGGTTGGCGACATCTTCGCCTGGGGCAACGACCACCAGGGCGTCGGCCACAACCCGAAGACCGTCCCGGGCTACGTCGACAAGCTCACCAGCCACCGCCGGTACGAACTCCCGGGCGCCGTCTGGGCGGACATCAACTACTCGGCGGCCCAGCCGTTCGAGATCGACATCGTCGGCTGAACTACGAAGGGACTCAACCACATGCTCATCTTCGGTCGCGAACCCGCCGCATGGCTCGCACTCGTCGCCGCCCTCGTGCAGGGCGTGTCCGCGTTCTTCTTCCCGCTCACCATCGACCAGCAGGGCGTCATCAACGCCCTCGCCGTCGCCGCCGTCGGCCTCATCACCGCGGTCATCGTGAAGTCCGACAACGTCCTCCCCGCCATCACCGGCGTCGGCAAGGCCCTCCTCGCCCTCGGACTGGCGTTCGGACTGAACTGGAGCCCCGACGCGCAGTCGGCCGCCATGATCCTGGTGACGGCCGTGGCCGCCTTCGCGATCCGCGACCGCGTCACGGCGCCCGTCAACGCGCAGGGGCAGCCGGTCCAGCAGGTCTCGCTCCGGGAGGTCTGACCCATGACCTACACCAACGCCGCACGCGATGCCGCCGTCAACGCGATCCGCGCGCTCCTCACCTCCAACATCGGCTACGTCTCCCTGCACACCGCTGACCCCGGCACCACCGGCGCCAGCGAAGCCACCGGCACCAGCTACGCCCGCGGATCATCGACGTTCCCCGCGGCGTCCGGCGGCACCGGCTCGACCGGCACCCAGGCAGCGGTGACCGCGCGCACCGGCTCGGCGACCGCCGCCACCCACGTCGGCATCTGGACCGCCAGCACCGCCGGCACCTTCATCACCGGCATCCCCCTCACCGTCACCGAAAACTTCTCCACCGCCGGCGGCACCCTGAACTACACCCCGACCCTCACCGCGACGGGCTGACCCCATGTCGTTCCGGTTCGGCGCCGACAGCACCGCCAACTCCCGCGTCACCCGCACCGGCGGCGCCCCCGACCCCCAGGGCGCCGGCGGCTGGACGATGTGCGGCTGGTTCTACCTGTCCGTCGACCGGAACGACTTCTCCACCATGTTCCGGGCGCACGCGTCGTCCGGCAGCACCACCCGCCTCACCCTCGCCACCAAGACCGACGGCACCAGCCCCGCGATCTTCACCCCCGGCAACACCGGCGGCGTCGCCGGCGTCGACGTCTTCACCGTCGGCGCCTGGCTGTTCATCGCCATCGTCCAGTCCGGCACCACCGCGACGATCTATACCTGCACGCCGGGCGGCACGATGCACTCCGCGTCCGGGACGTCGTCAGGCGGCAGCGCACCCGACGGCTACACCATCGGCGGCCGCTCCAGTTCGGACAGCACCGAGTACTTCAGCGGCCGCGCCCGCTGCGTCCGTCAGTGGTCCGGCGTCCAGCTCACCTCCACCGAACTCGCCGCCGAACGCGACAGCTTCACCGCCGTCAAGACCGGCACCTACTCCGATCACCCGCTCGCCACCGGCACCGACCTGTCCGACGCATCCGGCAACTCCCGAACGCTCACCGCCGGCTCGGTCTCCGGCACCACCGAAGCCGACCCACCGATCGGCACGTCCTTCATCGACGCCGGCACCGCAACCCTCACCCTCGGCGCCAGCGGCACCCAGGGCCGCACCGCGGCCGCCACCGGGACAGCCGACGCGGCGCTCGCCGCGACCGGCACAAGCACCACGGTGCGGGCCGGCAGCGGCACCGCAGCCATGGCGCTCGGAGCAGCAGGCACAACTCAGGCGCTGCGCGCCGCGGCGGGCACGGCCGACGCACTGCTGTCCGCGTCCGGCACCGCTACGCACCTCACCGCCGACGCCGGCGCCAGCACGCTGCAGCTCGGTGCCAGCGGCACGGCGACCCGAACGACCGCCGACACAGGGACCTCGGCGCTGCAACTCGGCACTTCCGGCGCCGCGGCGCGCCAGGCCGCAGACGCGGGCACCGCGGCGCTCACCCTCGCCGCCGCCGGGGCCGCTCTCCACCTCGCCACTGCGGTCGGGACAGCGGACCTCGCGCTGCAGGCGACCGGCACCGTCGACTCCGGCAGCGACCAGCAAGCCGGCACCGCAGTGCTCATCCTCGACGCTACCGGCGCGCACTCGGCGATCCGCGCAGCCGCCGGCGCGGCGGTGCTGACGCTCGACGCGTCCGGCACCGGCCAGCCCGTCCTGCCCATCCTCGACAGCGGCACCGCCACGCTCCTACTCGACGCGTCCGGCCCATCGGCCGCCATCCGGACCGCGGCCGGCGAGGCCGTGATGCAGCTCGCCGCGACGGGTGTCGTGTTCGGTGAGCAGCGCGACATCACGGTGACCGCGGTGCTACTGCCGTCCCGCTTCTCCGCGCGGCTCCTCCCGTCGCGCTGGCACGTCCAGGAGGCCTCATGATCGAGCGGTACGCCCAGAGCCTCGAATACATCGAGGCCGAGGCCGCAGGCAGCACGCCGGGCGGACAGCCGATCGACCCGGCCACCCTCACCATCCAGCTCGCCTTCACCGCGGTCGGCGCCGAGCCGCTCGAGGTCGACTGGCACCCGGCGACGTTCCTGCGTGAGACCCCGTCCCCCGACAACGGCCGGACCCGCCCCGGCGTGTTCGGCGTCCTCGCCGGCCCGGGCGCACTCGACGTCCCGCACGGCGACTACGACGCCTGGATCGACATCCTCGACAACCCCGAGCGGCCCCGCGCGCCGTTCGGGAAACTCCGCATGCTCTGACCCCGGGAGGGACCCTTGACCGCGCTCGGAGACCACGCCATCTACGAACTCACCTACCAGGGGATCACCGGCACCGACTACGACAACATCGTCAACATCGTCGGCACGTTCGCGGACTACACCGACCCGGTCGAGCGTGACGGGATTCTGCAGAAGGTGCTGCTCCTGCTCGGGTTCAAGCCGCTGTCGCCGCTGACGAATGAGTCCGCGCAGTGGGTTGACCGGTCGCCAACGATCGGCGGGAACCCGCTGTGGCAGTCCAAGCGGGACCCTGACGCGTTCTCGCGAGACGGCGGGCTGAACTACTTCTACGCCTCGCAGACCGGCGCGCCGTTCCAGGCGGACGACGCCCCGTAAGTTCCACCGAGCTTCGGGTCGTGCCGTGGTCGGCGGCCCGAAACGAGAAGCCCCCGCGCTCCCACCCCATTCCCCCGGGGTGGTCGAGCGCGGGGGCTTCTTCGCGTCTTCAGCTACTTCGTGCTGCAGAGCGTCTCGGTCGCCCCAGTCACCGTGGTTCCGGCCTTGGCCTCACTGGAGTACACCTGGCCATCGGGCCCCTCGATCCGGCACGTCGCATCCAGGGTGCTTGTGGACATGACGTGAACGAATACGAACTCGTACGCCGACACGGTCTGGGTGTCGAAACCGGACGTGAGGTTGAAAATGCCCTGCTTAGAACTGGCATCGGTAGTCCACGTCGCCGATGTGTTGCCGTAGACGCTGACCTTGAACTGCTTCAGCTGGGGGCTGGCGGTGACGTTGACGACCACGACGATGGCGCCGGCCAGGGCGAGGGCGCCGGCGACGATGAGCGTGATGAGCCATCGGCGGCTGAGTTTCGGCGCCGGCTTGTCGGTGGTGGTCATCGTGGTCTCCCCGGGGTGGTGGTCTCGCATGGTGTCGTCTGGATCAAGACTTGCGTTGCCCACGTGACCCGACTGTGACCGAAAGAACGGCCCCCGGGTTTCCCCGGGGGCCGCCTCCGCGCCGTCTCGGACTGAGCGCGGTCTGGTCCGCCCGCCGCGGACGGGGGGACAGCTTCCCGAGATCCGCTCGAGTCGCTTCCACGGTGGGCGGAGTTTGGTGACCCGGCCGGCGCGTCGTCATCGGGATCCGTCGCGTCGGCCGGGTTGTCGTGGGTTGCCGCATTCGCCATCGCGCGGGCAGCGGTGAAGAGCCCTTCAGCGCCCTTGCCGGAGGTGGCCATCACAGGCCCTCGTGGTAGTGCTCGCACACCCAAGCGGCGCCAGCTGACCGGTAGACAGTTCCGCAGGACTGGCAGGTCCGGATGAGTCGGACGGGCTCTGTCCAGTTTGTCCAGACGTCTTCGGCGACTCGGAGTTTGGCGATTCCTGGAGCTGGGGTGGCTTTGGTGACGAGGGTTGTCATCGGCCTTCCCGCTCGTACCAGTCCAGCAGGGTTTTGCGGATGGCGGCGATGACGTCGGCCCCGACGTCTTCGAGGGGGAGGAGTGCGATGGGGCCGTCGTCGATGCGGATTGCGGGTTCGAGGTGGCCGTTGCGGGAGACCATCCCGACGATGATGTTGACGGGTGTGCCGTCGGGTTTGGTGCTGGGGATGGCGCGGACTTTGCGCCAGCCGTCGTCTGTCATGGTCGCCCCCGACCGATTGTGTCGACTTGGTACCGATGGTACCGGTCTCTGGTACCAAGAGTGGGCCTTGGTACCAGTGCGCGTCAATGCAACCTTCGGGTGACCCGAATGCGTTCGGTGAACCCTTCGATCGGGTGCGTATTCTTTGGACCATGGCTGGTACCAAGGGCACGCTCGCGGTCACGCTGGGCGCGGAGATGCGCGACGCACGTAAGAAATACCTCCCGGACAGCACGGTTCGCTCGATGAGCGACCTGCTCGGCGTGCAGCATCCGACCGTCTCGAGGTGGGAGACCGGTGAGCGCAAGCCGCGGCCGGAAGATGTCGCTGCGTACATGGTCGCCATCGGTGCGCCAGCGGCGAAACGTGAGGAGTTGGTCGAGATGGCTCGCGGATCCAGCAGCAAGCCGATGTTGGAGGATCAGGGCAAGTACGCGGCGATGCTGGAGATTGCCCGCACAGCGAAGGAGCTGGTGCACGTTGCGCCGGCGTTGCTCCCCGGCATGCTGCAGACGGAGCCTTACGCCCGCGCGGTCTTCGTCGAAACCGGACTTGCCTCAAGCTTGATCGACACGAGGGTTGCCGTCCGGCTTGGGCAGCAGACGGCGCTCACACGTCGGTACCCGCTGATCTATCGCGCCTTCATTTGGGAGCCGGTGTTGCATGCTGCGTTGATCGACGGAGAGTCGATGTCCGATCAGCTGAAGCACCTGCTGGTGATGGGTGAGCGGCCCAACGTCCACGTCCGGATCATCCCGATGTGCGTGAAGTGGAACCCCGGTTGGGAGGGTCCGTTCAGCGTGGCGACGTTCCCGGATGAGGTCGAACGCGGTCCGGTGGTCCAGCTGGAGAACAAGGTTTCCGCCCTCTACCTCGAAGCTCCTGCAGACGTCGACCTGTACCAGAGCGACGCGAGGAGGGCGGAGGAAGTGGCGATCAGCTCCGAAGAGTCAGCGGAGCTGATCGCCAGCGTCATCAACAGCAAGGAGACGACAACATGACCGTACCCGAGGGCGACGAGGGACGGTGGCGAACATCGAGCTACAGCAAGGAGGGGCAGGACTGCGTTGAGGTCGACATGGACAGGCCGGAGGTTCCGACTGTCGGGGTGCGCGACAGCAAGGATCCCGAGGGTGGTGAGCTGAGGTTCGCTCGGCGAAGCTTCGCGGCCTTCGTTGAGGTGGTTCGACAGCGAGGCTGATCTGTTGTGGACGGTGCCCGGCACACTCGGACTGTGCCGGGCACCGTCGTATCTGGACGGGTACGTTCGGCTACGAATGTGGTGCGTAAGTGGGCCATCTGGCCTATTTCGTTCGTGCGGCCTGGTCAGACACGGTGTCTGACCAGGCCGTAGGCGCCCCCGGCAGGACTCGAACCTGCGACCTAGAGATTAGAAGGCTCTTGCTCTATCCAGCTGAGCTACGAGGGCCCGCGCCGACGGCTGCAGCCGATCGGTACCGGTCGCCCGGCACCGGCAGCTTAGTCGTCGCCATCCTCTCGATCGTTCGACACCGGCGAATCGTTTCAGGTCTCGTTCGACGTAATTCGGGAGTCCGGTGGCGACACCGTCACGGCCCGCGATCCGACCCGGTCGGGGGAGGTGCGCGGTCCGGCGGTGATCGGAAGGCGCTGTCCGCCGGTGAGCTGCCGCCGGGGGCCCGTGGGCGCGCCACGCCGCAGAGGCGCGCCCACGGGGTGGGGCCGCTGTCGGGGGAGCGGCCCCGGTCGGGCCCGGCCGCCGCCGCGAGCCGGCTCCCCACCCTGGGAGCGGCGGCGGGCACGGGCCCGGGTCGGGGGTCATTCCCAGATCTGGACCGCGCGGACGAGGAACGGCGCGTTCGGCACGAACGTGCCGCCACCCGGGTAGGTGATGAAATCGCCCTCGGTCGAGCATTCCTCGTCCTGGTACACCGTGACGTCACGGCTCATCAGATTCGCGAACGAGGATCCCGCGAATCCTTCGGGCAGCGGAATGCATTCCCCGGGATTCGCGGTGCGCAGGTCGAACCGCTGGGACTCGCCGCCGTAGGCGTCCGCCGACCAGAGGCAGAATTCGCCCTTCTGACAGGCGGGATCCGGCGGCGGCGAAGCGGCCTGGGCCACTCCTGCGCTGGTCAGCAACCCCAGCACGGCCAGGACCAGCAACTGCGGCAGCCGGGAACGGAGACGGCTCGAAGACATGGTGGATTCCCCTCTGGAGTTCGCGGCCCGGTGGCCGCGGTGAACGTGTGATTCCAGATTGGCGCGCCGGGGAAGGGTTGTCAGCCCGCGATTTCCATTCTGTGGACAACTCGGGGAACCGGCCGCGGTTGTCCACAAGGCCGCGAACGGGGCTTGCGAACGGGCCGTTCCGGTGTTACGCGCGCCGTGTCAAGCTGAGGCCGCGGAAGGGGGAGCCATGCGGGATCGGGTCGCGGTGTTCACCGTGTTCGCCCTCAACGGCCTGGCGATCGGCTCGTGGGCGACGCGCACACCCGCGCTGGCCGCCCAGGTGCACGCCTCGCCCGGCGTGTTCGGGCTCGCGCTGCTCGGCGCCAGCGTCGGCCTGCTCTCGGCCGCCTCGGTGGCCGGAAGGGTCGTCGAACGCCTCGGGGCCAGGGCGGTCGTGGCCGGGACCACGGTCCTGGCAGCCGTCGCCCTGGTGCTGATCGGCTACGCGCCGGGCGTCCCGCTCCTGGCCGGCGCGCTGTTCGTGGTCGGGGCGAGCGTCGGGATGCTCGACGTCGCGATGAACGTCGCCGCGGTGGCCGTCGAACGCCGGGCCCGGCGGCCGGTCATGCCGGTCTTCCACGCGGGGTTCAGCGTGGGCGCGCTCGCCGGTTCGCTGGCCGCGGGGCTCGCCGCGGGACACGGCTGGTCACCGGCGCGCCACCTGACCACCGCGGCCGTCGTCGCGGTCGTGGTGCTGCTGGTGGTGGTCCGCGCGGTCCCGGGCAGCCGTCCGGAGCACGCCGCCGCGGTCACCGGCCGCCGGGCGCCGATCCGCCGTCCGGTGCTGTGGCTGCTCGCCGCGGTGGCGCTGTGCTCGGCGGTCGCCGAGGGTGCGGCGGCGGACTGGTCGGCGCTGCTGATGACCGCCGAACGCGGCGTGGGCCAGGGGGCGGCGGCGCTGGCGTTCGCCGGTTTCCAGCTGGTCATGGCGCTGGCGCGGCTGGCGGGACCGTGGGCGCAACGGCGGTTCGGGCCGACCCGCTGCCTGGTCGCGGGCGCGGCGCTGGCGACGGCCGGCTTCCTCGCGACGGCCACGGTGCCGGCCGCTGCCGTCGCCTACGCCGGCTTCGCGCTGGCCGGTGCGGGGCTCGCGGCTTCGTTCCCCCTCGCGCTGAGCCTCGCCGGTGACGCGGGGAAACGCGGTGACGGGGCCGGTGGGGAGCGCGAGATCGGGTTCGTGTCGGCCGTCGCCTACACCGGGTTCCTCGCCGGGCCGCCGATCATCGGGGGGATCGCGCAGGCGGTCGGGTTCGGGGCCGCGTTCGGGTTCGTCGCGCTGGTCGCGGCGCTGATCCTGCCCGCGGCGGTGGCGGCCCGGCGGTCGCGGCGCCGGGAGGAAACCGGGCAGCCCGCGCCGGAGGTCACCCGTGGGGCATCGGATCCCGGTTGAGCTGCTCCTCGTCCAGCGGCTCCGGGTGCCACCCCAGCCGCACCCCCAGGTCCTGGACGCGCCGCAGGCCCAGCGGCGGGTAGGCGGCCGGCGCCGTTCCCACCGTGCCCGGCACCAGGACCCGAACCACCCGCACGCCGTCCGCCGCCGCTTCCGGCGTTGTCAGGTCGACGTACAGGACCTCGTGCCCCGCCGCCGCGACGCACGCCAGCAGGGCGTCGAGCGAGTCGTCCGCCGGCCGTGGGATCGCCGCCCAGTCGAGGGGCGGCCCGCCCGTCGCCCAGGCCAGTGCCGCCGCGCCGGCTCGCGGGTCGAGGTGGAACTGCTGGTGGCACAGCAGCTCCACGAGGTCCGCCGGGCCGTAGTGGTCGGCGTAGTCCCGCTCCGCCCGCCACGGGCGCAACGGGCCCGGGCGGCCGCCGTAGCCCGCGATGATCGCCGAGAGCGCGTCGCGGTCGTCGAGCGTGCGGCACGTGATCTGCAGCGTGTACGCCTCCGCCAGCGCCTTCAGGGCCGCCTGCTCGGGGTCGGGCCGCGTCGCCGTGCCGACCGTCAGCCAGCCCTCGGGCGACCGGACCGCCGCGGCGAGCACCGGCACGCCGAACGCGTTCGCGATCGACCAGAACCGGACCTCGTCGGCACCGGCCAGTGAGGCCAGGCGCGGGGTCGGGGCCAGGGTGGGCTGGGGCGCGCCGTTGAGCCACCAGACCGCCGAGGCGTCGTGTTCGACGATTTCCTGCAAGCCGGACCGGATCGCGGCTTCGAGGGTCTCGCCCGCCGCCGTGCCGCCGATCGCCGGGAACGTGTGGAGGGGCTCCTCGGTCGCCTTCGGGACGTGGGGCCAGCCGGTGTGGACCAGGAAGGCGGGCACGTGGACGTCGCCGCCGCCGAGCGACGTGGCGCGGACCCAGTGCACGGGCGAAGAGGGGAGGAACGGCGTGAACGGGAACCCGGGGGTGGCGTACTGGCGCGGCGAATACAGCGCGAGCCGGCCGGGGGACAGCGCGGTCAGCCCGCGCGCGACCAGGTCGTCGTGGCTGCCGTGGACGACGTCGCGGGGCGGCCGGGTCGCGCAGTACCGCTCCACCGCCTCGCCCCGGGCGGACACGCGGGCGTGCGCCGGGTCGTCCCACGACGTGCCGAAGCCCTGCAGGTCGCCCTGCCACGGCAGTTCGGCCCGGACGTCGCGGATGTCGGCCACCGCCAGGTGCAGGGCCGCCGGAGTGCCTTCCAGGCCGGCGAAGGACCGCAACCGGGTGACGATCGGGCCGGAGCCCGGCGCGGAACGGCGTTCACCGCTCCGGCCGGGCAGCCCTTCGTGCAGAGCGGTCATCAGCGCTCCGGGAGGTACGCCGCGACGCACGTGTTGACCGTGAGGCTCGCCGCCACGCACGTGTTCACGACGAGGCTCGCCGCGACGCAGGTGTTGACGACCAGGGCTTCCGGGGCGGTCTCGACGGAGAACTGCTCCTGCTTCATGGCGCTACCCTTTCCATCGACGGCCCACCACCGGTTCCGGTGGCGGGATCCGGGGAGTGCTCCCCGTTCCGCGCGTCCGAGGCGGCCACCTCGCGCGGAAGCTTGGTACCGACCGCGAACCCCGCGGCGGCCAGCGCGCCGAGCGCGGCGCAGGCCAGCCACACGGCCGCGGGGCCACCGCGGTCCAGCAGCCAGCCGCCGCCGGCCGGCCCGAGCAGGGCCGCGGCCGACCACGCGCCGGTGTAGAGGGCCGCGTACCGGCCGCGCTGCGTGCTGGGTGCCCGGTCGGCCGCCACGGAGCTGCCGACGGGCATCTGCAGCATTTCCCCGACCGTCCAGACCAGGGCGATAACGGCGTAGCCGAGCAGCCCCTCGGCGAAGAGGTTGAGCCCGAAGCCCCAGCCGATCAGCAGCGCGCTCGCCATCAGCAGCGGTCGTCGCCGGTGCCGGCGCGCCCACCGGGTCAGCGGGAGCTGCAGGAACGCGATGAGCAGCCCGTTCAAGGCCTGCACGAGGCCGAACGCGCCCGCGGTGAGCCCGGCGCCGACCATGACGACCGGCAGTGTCGTCGCGCTCTGTTCGTAGACCGAGCCGATCGCGAGGGTGGCGAGCAGGAAGACGGCGAACCGCAGGTCGAACCGCAAGGGCGGCCGGGCGACGCGGGCCCGTGGGGTGAACGGCGGCCGGGTTTCGGGCACCTTCAGCAGCACGACGAGCGCGCACAACGCGGTCGCGGCGGCGTCGGCGATGAACACGACGGGGTAGCCGAAGCCCACCATGACGCCGGTGAGCGCGGCGGACACGGCGACGCCGACGTTGACCGCCCAGTAGTTGAGCGAGAAGGCACGCGGCCGGTCGGCGGGCGGCACGACGTCGGCGAGCGCGGCGTTCATCGCCGGCCGGGCCGCCACGGAACCGACGCCGACGGCGAAGGCCGCCGCTTCGAGCTGCCAGCGCCCGCTCGCCGTGCCGAGCGCGACCATCGCCACCGCGGTGACGACGTGCGCCAGCACGAGGGTGGGCCGCCGGCCCAGCCGGTCGGCGAGGACGCCGCCGGCCACGGTGCCGAGCACGCCACCCAGCCCGATCAGGGCGATGACGAACCCGGCGTAGGACACCGGGTACCCGTGCCCGGCCGTCAGCGACAGCGCGAGCACGGGCCGGGTGAAGGCGCCGGCCCAGTTGACCAGGAGGCTGATCCAGATCCACCAGAACACCGGCGGGAGGGTCCGGGGGCTCCGACGGGACGTCATCGTGTGCGTCACCCGTCGGCCCCCTTCCCCGTTCCACTGGTTTCTCGTCCCGAGCCGGGTGCCGTGGCCGTCTGGATCACAGCGACGCGGGCGTTCCCGGGGCTCCTCGCAGGAGAGCCAGTTGTGCGGTTCTCCCATCGAGCCGGGTGCCTTCCGCTGGGTCTCAGCTGGGAGGCGCACCCCCGGACTCATGGGTAAATCATGGCTCCCGGCATGGAGATCGCTCGTCTCCTCGATTGCCCGCCGTCTGGGCTGAACCCGTTGACAGTGCCGAACCGGTGGGGGCAAGCTGACCCTGTCGGTAAACTGAGATGAATGCGGCGACGCTTCCATTTCAGGTCGGCTGATCAGGGTAGGGGCCTTGATCCGGGGAGGACGTCGTGAGGGTTGTGCTGCTCGGCGGAGCGGGGGCGCTCGCCGGCGGGAGCGGTCGGTGGGGTGCGCTTTCGCTGGTGCAGGGCGCCGTACCGAGGCTCGTGCTGGTGCCGGTCGTGTTCCGGCTGGTGCTGTTCCTCCAAGCGCTGTGGGCCGCGGGCGGGCGCACGGCGCCGGTGCTCTGGCTCGCCGTGGCGTTCTTCCTGGTGCCGAACCTCCTCGAGGTCGCCTGGGTCTTCCGCCGCGCCACCGGCATCCGCCCGGTGCTGGTCGCCGACACCGCGTACACGCTCGTCACCAGCCTGGCCGCGGCGGCGTTCGCCCCCGGTCTGCTGGGGCTGACCTGGCCGAACATCATGGGCACGGTCATGGTCTGGACCCTGCTGCGCGGCGCGCCCGCCGGTGCGGCGGCCATCGCCGGAGCCGTTCTCCTGCGCTACGGCACGGCCGCGGTCTCGGGCACGTCCGCGCCGGCGACGTGGATCCTGCCGGCCCTGCTCGCGGCCGCGGCGACGGCGCTGGCGATCGTGCTGCTGGTCGCCGGCTCGATGCGGTTCGCGCACCGGCTGGGCGAACAGCGCGGCCGAGCCGCCGAACGCGAGCGGCACCGCCGGGACGTCCACGACACCGTGCTGCAGGTGATGGAGTCCCTCGCCCTGCCCGCCCCCGACGACGCGCTCGACCCCGTCGGCAGGCTCGACCAGGTCCGGCGCACCGCCCGGGCGCACGCGCTGCGCCTGCGGCTGAGCCTCGACGGCGACGCGCCCGCCGAGCCGGGCGGGCTCGAACACCGCCTCGGCGCGTTGGCGGTCGAGATGACGGCGGACGGCCTGCGCGTGGACCTCGTGGTGCTCGCGAAGCCTTCGGACGTGCCCGAAGCCGTCGTCAACGCATTGCACGACGCGGCCCGCGAAGCGCTGCGAAACACTTTGAAGCACGCGAAGACCACGAGAGCCGTCGTCTGCCTCGAAGAGCGCGAGGGCGTCGTCACGGTGTCCGTGCGCGACCACGGGACCGGCTTCGACCCCGGCGCCCGCCGCGCCGGGTTCGGCATCGACAACTCCATCCACGCGCGGCTGGCCGAGATCGGGGGCGCCGCACGCATTGATTCGGCGCCCGGGCAGGGCACCCGCGTCGTGCTGACCGCACAGCTAGAGCTGCGTTTCCCCGTCGGGTGAGTCCCGCCACTGGGCGAACGGGCGGTCCAGCGTCCACTTGCCGTCCTGCTCTTCGAGGACGCGGTACTCGCAGGTCCCCGGGTTGGACAGCGACTCGAACAGCTCGATGCTCCAGCCGAAGAGGCGGCGGCACAGCAACCGCAGCGTGAGCCCGTGGGAGACGATCAGGACCGTCTCCGGGTGACGTTCGTCGCGCAGGCGCAGGTCCGAGAGGAACGCCGCGACGCGGTCGTCGACGTCCGCGCCCGACTCGCCGAACGGGAGCCGGTAGAAGAAGTGCCCGAACTCGTTGCGCCGCGCCTTCTGGACCTCCTGGTCGGCCGGGTCCTGCAGGTTGCCCCAGTCCTGCTCGCGCAGCCGCGGCTCCTGCAGCAGCCGGTCGCACGACGCCTCGATGTCCAGCAGCCGCAACGTTTCCCGGGTGCGCAGGTACGGGCTGACGTAGACGGCGGGCCGCTCGCCGTCGAGCAGCCGGGCGATCTCCGGGCCGGCCGCGAGCGCTTCCCGCTCGCCCTTCTCCGTCAGCGGCAGCGCGTGGTCGGGGATCCGCGTGTAGGCGAGCTCGTCGACGTTGCCGAGCGACTCGGCGTGCCGCAGCAGGATCATCTTCACGGCTCCCATCCTGCCCGTCACACGGGCCTGACCGGGGCTGGGCATACCCTCAGGGGCGTGTCCGAGCAGTCCGTCACGAAATCCGACGTCCCCACGCAGCGGCGGGCCAGCGTGCTGCCCCTGCTCTCGGTCGGCGTGCTGCTGGCCGCCGTCGTCGCGGTCGGGCTGATCGCCCTCACCGGCGGGGCGGGCTACGTCATCGCCGGCCTCCCCGATCCGGGCCTGGTCACGCAGTACGGCGTCACCGTGGTGCGCGTGCTGTCCGAAGCCGCGTCGGTGATCTGCGTCGGGTCGCTGCTGCTGGCGGCGTTCCTGGTGCCGCCGCAGAAGTCGGGCACGCTCGGCCCCGAGGGCTACGGCGCGCTGCGCGCCGCCGGGATCGCCGCCTGGGTGTGGTTCGCCGCCGCCCTGCTGTCGGTCGCCTTCACCGCCGCCGACACCGCCGGGAAGCCGTTCGGCGACATCCTCGACCCGCAGACGCTGCTCGACCTCGTCGGCGCCATCGAGCAGCCGAAGGCCTGGCTCTGGACGGCGCTGATCGCGGTCCTCGTCGCGCTCGGCTGCCGGCTCGCGCTCACCTGGGGCTGGACGGCGGTGCTGTTCGGGCTCGCCGTCGTCGGCCTGGTCCCGGTCGCGGTCACCGGCCACTCCGCCAGCGGCGGCTCGCACGACGTCGCCACCAACAGCCTGCTGTTCCACCTGGTCGCCGCGGCGCTGTGGGTCGGCGGGCTGATCGCGGTGCTGGCGCTGGGTTACCGGCGCGGGAACCACCTGAGCCTGGCCGCCCAGCGGTTCTCGCGGCTGGCGCTGGTGTGCTGGATCGTGATGCTGCTCTCCGGCGTGGTCAACGCGCTGGTCCGGATCAGCCTGAACGACCTCTTCACCACCGACTACGGCCTGCTGGTCGTGGCCAAGACGGTCGCGCTGCTGCTGCTCGGGGTGTTCGGCCACCAGCAGCGCCAGAAGGGCGTCGCCGACCTCGTGGACGGCAAGGGCGGCGGGCAGCTGCTGCGGCTGGCCGCGGTCGAGATCGTGATCATGTTCGTCACGATCGGGATCGCGTCCGGGCTCGCGCGGACGCCGCCACCGGCGGACGCGGTCACCCAGCCGTCCACCACCGAACTGCTGATCGGCTACAACCTCGACGGTCCGCCGACGCTGTGGCGGCTGCTCTTCGACACCCGCTTCGACCTCGTCTACGGCGTCCTCGCGCTCGTCGTGGGCGGGCTGTACCTGGCGGGGGTCCGGCGGCTGCTGCGCCGGGGCGACCCGTGGCCGGTCGGCCGCACGGTCGCCTGGATCAGCGGCTGCGTGGTGCTGCTGATCGCGACGTCGTCCGGCATCGGCCGGTACGCGCCCGCGATGTTCAGCGTCCACATGGGCAACCACATGCTGCTGTCGATGGTGGCGCCGGTGCTGTTCGTGCTCGGCGGGCCGGTGACGCTCGCCCTGCGCGCGCTGCCCGCGGCCGGCAAGGAGAACCCGCCGGGGCCGCGCGAGTGGCTCGTCGCCTTCGTGCACTCCCCGGTGTCGCGGTTCCTGACCCACCCGGTGGTCGCGCTACTGCTGTTCGTCGGGTCGTTCTACGCGCTTTATTTCTCCGGCCTGTTCGACAACGCGCTGAACTACCACTGGGCGCACCTGATCATGAACGGGCACTTCCTGCTCGCCGGGTACGTCTTCTACTGGCCGGTGATCGGCGTCGACCCGGCGCCGCGGCGGATCCCGTACCTCGGCCGGCTCGGGATGATGTTCGCCGCGATGCCGTTCCACGCGTTCTTCGGCGTGATCCTGATGAGCAAGCAGGCCGTCATCGGGCAGGCGTTCTACGGCCAGCTGCACCTGCCGTGGGTGACCGACCTGCTCGCCGACCAGCGGCTCGGCGGCGGCATCGCCTGGGCGGCCGGCGAGATCCCGGTGCTGCTGGTGCTGATCGCGCTGCTGGTGCAGTGGTCGCGTCAGGACGAGCGCGAGGCGAAGCGGCGTGACCGGCGCGAAGCGGTCACCGGCGACGAAGAATTGAACGCCTACAACGCGATGCTCAAGAACCTCGCCGAGGGCAAGCGACCCTCGG
This sequence comes from Amycolatopsis sp. NPDC049159, assembly GCF_040648295.1. NCBI lineage: Bacteria > Bacillati > Actinomycetota > Actinomycetes > Pseudonocardiales > Pseudonocardiaceae > Amycolatopsis > Amycolatopsis sp. NPDC049159. The sequence goes on along the minus strand of NZ_JBEZDL010000014.1, from coordinate 93,762 downwards.
GTTCCAGTTGAGGTTGAGGGCTCGTCCGGGCGCCCGAAAACCACGCTCGCGGTGACCCAGGCCTGACAATCGGTAGTCCGGTGGTGACCGCCGTCGAGACGCGATCAGGCGCGCTCTACGATCGTGGGTATGGCCGAGTTCATCTACACCATGAAGAAGGTGCGCAAGACCGTCGGGGACAAGGTCATCCTCGACGACGTCAGCACCGCGTTCTACCCCGGCGCCAAGATCGGCGTGGTCGGGCCGAACGGTGCCGGTAAGTCCACCGTTCTCAAGATCATGGCGGGGATCGAGCAGGCCAGCAACGGCGAAGCGTTCCTCCAGCCCGGCGCGAGCGTCGGCATCCTCATGCAGGAGCCGGAGCTCAACGAGGAGAAGACGGTCCGGGGGAACGTCGAAGAGGGCTTGGGCGAGATCAAGGTCAAGCTCGACCGGTACAACGAGGTCCTCAAGCTCATGGAGACCGAGTACACCGAAGAGCTGATGGAAGAGATGGGACAGCTCCAGGAGGAGCTGGACCACGCCGACGCCTGGGAGCTCGACTCGACGGTCGAGCAGGCCATGGACGCGCTGCGCTGCCCGCCGCCGGACGAAGGCGTCTCCCACCTCTCCGGTGGTGAGCGCCGCCGCGTCGCGCTGTGCAAGCTGCTGCTGTCGGCGCCGGACCTGCTGCTGCTCGACGAGCCCACCAACCACCTGGACGCCGAAAGTGTCCTGTGGCTGGAGCAGTTCCTCTCCCGCTACGCCGGCGCCGTCCTCGCCGTCACCCACGACCGGTACTTCCTGGACAACGTGGCCCAGTGGATCATGGAGATCGACCGCGGCCGCGTCGTCGGCTACGAGGGCAACTACTCGACGTACCTGGAGAAGAAGCGCGAGCGCCTCGAGGTCCAGGGCAAGAAGGACCAGAAGCTCGCGAAGCGCCTGAAGACCGAGCTCGAGTGGGTGCGGTCGAACGCCAAGGCGCGCCAGACCAAGTCCCGCTCGCGCCTCGACCGCTACGAGGAGATGGCGGCCGAGGCGGACAAGCACCGCAAGCTCGACTTCGAAGAGATCCAGATCCCGCCGGGCCCGCGGCTGGGCAACGTCGTGGTCGAGGTCGAGAAGCTCAAGAAGGGCTTCGACGAGCGCGTCCTCATCGACGGCCTGTCGTTCGACCTGCCGCGCAACGGCATCGTCGGCGTGATCGGCCCGAACGGCGTCGGCAAGACCACGCTGTTCAAGACGATCGTCGGGCTCGAAGAGCCGGACAACGGCGTCGTCAAGATCGGCGAGACGGTCAAGCTGTCCTATGTGGACCAGAACCGCGGCGGCATCGACCCGAAGAAGACCGTGTGGCAGGTCGTTTCCGACGAGCTGGACTACATCCACGTCGGCCAGACCGAAATGCCGTCGCGCGCGTACGTCAGCGCGTTCGGCTTCAAGGGCCCGGACCAGCAGAAGCCGGCGGGCGTGCTCTCCGGTGGTGAGCGCAACCGGCTCAACCTGGCGCTGACGCTCAAGCAGGGCGGGAACCTGATCCTGCTCGACGAGCCGACGAACGACCTGGACGTCGAGACCCTAGGCTCGCTGGAGAACGCGCTGGAGCAGTTCCCGGGCTGCGCCGTCGTGATTTCGCACGACCGGTGGTTCCTCGACCGGGTCGCAACGCACATCCTGGCCTGGGAAGGTACGGATGAAGACCCGGCCAAGTGGTTCTGGTTCGAGGGCAACTTCGAAGGGTACGAGAAGAACAAGGTGGAGCGGATGGGCGCCGAGGCCGCCCGCCCGCACCGTGTCACCCACCGCAAGCTGACCCGCGACTGAGGGGGCGGGTTTCCCCGTGGAAGCCAGCAAAGCGCACCGGACGGGCCCGCTCTCCCGCGTGGAGAGCGGGCGCTCCGCCAATGCCGGGGGAACCCTCTCCGCAGTCGGCAGGCTGATCGAACGCGCGGACGCGCTGCACCTGCGCGCGCCCGAGCTCGCACTGGTCCTCGGCGAACGGGCGGCGGCGTTGTCGGAGGCCGCCGGCGCCGACGAGCAGTGGATCCGGGCCGAGAGCCTGGTCGTGTCCTCGCGCGTCCGGCTCGGGATGCGCCCGGCCACGGTCGGCCGGGCCGTCGCGGCCCTGCGCGCGGCCGAGCACGCCGGTTACGGCGACATCGCCGCGCGGCTGCGCATCGACCTCGCCGTGTGCGCCCGGAGCCTGGGCGTGCCGCTGACCGGTCTCGCCGCGCTGCGGCCGGTGCTGACCGACCCCGTGGTCTCGCCGGTGCACCGCGCCGCGGCGTTGTGCCACCTGGCCGGCTGCCTGGGTCTGCTGGGGCGCAAGGCGGAGCTGGACCGGGTGCTCGTCGAGGCGGACAAGCTCGTCCTCGGCGACGAGTCGCTGGGCGCGGACACGCAGCTGCTGGTCCGGGCGCTGCTGCGCGTCGGCACGGCTTCGCACCGGCGTCGCCACGGCGACCTGACGGCGGCGGCCGACGCGGCCCGCACCGGGCTCGGTTTCCTGGAGAAGCTCGACAACCCGGCCGACGACGGCGGCCTCGTCCGCATCCGGCTGGTGTTGCTGCTGGTGAGCACCCTGCTCGACCGCGGCGACGCGGAAATGGCGTACGAGATCGCGGAGCCCGTGCTGGCGGAGCCGGTCCGAGCGGCCGGGGTCGCCCCGATGGGCTGGCTGCGGCTGGCCGTGGCTACCCGCATCCACCTGCCCGCGGGGTCGGGCGAGGCGGCGATCGAGCTGGTCCGCGAGGCCGTGGCGAGCACTGATCGGCACGGGCTTCCGGCGGTCACGGCCCGGCTGTGGCTGGAGCTGGCGCAGCTGGAGGAGCGGTTCGGCCGGGCCGAGGAGGCCATCGCTTGCCTGTACCGCTCACGGGCGGCGGAGCAGCTGCACGCGCGTGCCCGGCGGCAGGCGTGCAATGTGCTGGCCGGCGAGTTCGGGACCGGCGAGCCGGCTTCGGTGGATCTGGACGAGGTGTTGAAGGCGGTGCCGTCGCGGCCGGTTCCGGTGGTTGCCGAGCCGTCGCCTCCGTCACCCGCTTGGTCGTTCGGCCGTGAGCCGGCGCCGGGCTGGTCGTTCGAGCGGCCGCGGGCGACGGCTGACGCGGCCGAGACGACGGTGATGCCGGCGATCCGTGACGAGCCGGCGCCCCGGCGCGCGGAGCCGGTCGCGGTGGAGCGGCGGCCGGTGGGTCGTCCTGAGCCGCGGGTGGTTCCGAAGGCGGAGCCCGTGCGGGCCGAAGGGGAGCGCGGGCGGCAACCGGAGTTCCGGGCTGAGCCGCGGCTCGAGCCCATCGAGGTGCACTCGGCGGGGGAGCGAGGAAGTCAGGCGGCGCCTGGCGAGGTGCGGTCTGAACGTCGGAGCGGCGCGGAGCCCGTTGGGGCGGGGCCCGGCGAAGTGCGGTCCGGGCGTGACGCGAGGCTCGACGAGGTGCGGTCGGAGCGCGGCCGCGACGGCGGGCCCGTCGAGGTGCGGTCTGGGCGTGACGCTGGGCCCGTGGACGTGCCGTTGGAGCGCGGGCGGGAGGCGGGCCACCGGTCCGAGCCCGTTCGTGAGCGGCAGCCGGGGCAGCGAGCCGAGGCCGAGCGTGGCCGTGAAGCCGAGCCGGTCGAGGTCCGGTCCGGGGGGAAGCGCAGGCGGGATCCGGAGCCGGTGGAGGCGCCGTCCGAGCCGGACTTCCGGTCCGAGTCCGTCGAGGTGCGGGCCGAACGGCAGCCGGACTTCCGGTCCGAGCCGGTGGAGACCCGGTCCGCCCGTGCGCCGGAACCGGAGCCTGCTGAGGCCGAACCGGCGAGCGGGAAGACGAAGTTCTCGTGGGCCGCGCTGGCCGAAGCCCGGCTGAAGGAAACGGCGGCCGAACGGGAGTCGGCGCCCACGCGCATCACTCCCGCCTTGCCGCTCGCTCCCGAGCCCGCGGCCGAGCGTGAACCCGAGCCGCGGCCGCGGCAGGAGCCGCAGCCCTCGACCCGGCACGACGCTGAGCACGGGTCCGTCGCCGCGCGGTCGGTGCTGGATCGCCTCGGTATTTCGTCTTCCTCCGGGGGTGCCGGGGGCCGTCGACGGGCGGAAGACGCCGAGACCCCCCGCGCCGAGGAACGGCCCGAGCCGGAACTCGCGCCGCCGCCGCGGCCGGAGGACCAGCCGCCGTCCGCGCCGGACTACCGCGACGAGACCGAGCCCTGGCTGCCGCGGCTGCGGATGCCGCCGACGCTGGAGCCGATGGAGGACTTCGGGCACTGGACGCCGGCCACGGCACCGTTCCCGGAGAGCTACGCCCGCGCGATCGCGGAGGACGAGCCACCACCGGACGCCGGCCTCGCCGACCTCCTCGCTCGCGCACTGGCGGAGCACCAGGCAGGCACGGCCAGCGCGGCCGCCCTGGTGAAACAGCTGGGCTCCCAGGACACGGGCCACCGCAACGGCCACGCCCGCAACGGCCACGGCGCCGACGTCGACTCCCGCCGCCACGGTTCGGGCGACTGACCCTCGCGGGACCGCACCGCCGCGGGAGCAGCCGGCCGGGAGCCCGGACCCGTCACGACCGCGGCGGTGCAGTGAACGACCCTTTCATGTCGTTTCCAGGGCCGGGAGCGTTCGCCCGGTCGGCCTCCTGTCGGTGAGACACCCCGTTTCGTCGCCGACCTGCCCGTGCCCCCGCCGCCCCCGGGTCCCGGGCGCCATGGGGTCGCCGACCGGCCGACAACGTTCGCCGAGCGGTGTCAGGAGACGAAAGCTGAACCGATCACGTTGGACACGTGGCGTCCCGCGTGGCTGGTCAGCGCCGCGCGACCAGCGCCAACACAACCCGCCGGTAGCTTTACCGATCCGGCAAATTCCCTGGCCCAAAAGGGTTTTTCGGCCCCGGCCAACGTCTGGGTCTTCGTGTGGACCCGCGGCCCGGCGCATTAGTGTGGGGTGAGTCCGGCTCAACGACGAGCCGGCGCGGTGCCACCTCACGCAAACTGGAGAGTTGTCTCAAATGAGCTCGACCGGAGTCTCGTCCCCATCCGGAACCGGCGCGGAAACCGAACCCGAGTTCGGCCAGCGCGCCCCGGCCAGCCTGGAGCAGATCAGGGACGACCTGATCGACGCGGCCGCGGGGCTGGCGCCGGAGATCGGTGAGCTCATCCGGCTGTACTACCGGCACATCCCGGCCGAAGAGATCGTCGGCGACGAGGCCGTGAACCTCGTCGGGGCGGTGCGGTCGCACCTGCAGCTGGCCAAGCACCGGATGCCCGGCCGCCCGGCGGTGCGGCTGCTGAACCCGACCGTCGCCGAAGACGGGTGGGCTCGCGAGGCCACCGTCGTGCAGGTCGTCACCGACGACATGCCCTACCTCGTCGACTCGATCGCCGCGGAGTTCGCGCGCGACGGGGTGCAGGTGCAGCGGATCGTCCACCCGATCGTCGTCGTCACCCGCGACCTGACCGGCGAGCTGCAGGAAGTCCACCCCGACGCCGACCCGGGCGAGCCGCCCGTGAACTCGGCGGCCGAGTCGTGGATGTACATCGAGATCGACTTCGTCACCGACCGCAACCGCGCGCGCGAGCTCGACAACCGGCTCTCCAGCGTGCTCGGGGACGTCCGCGAGGTCGTCGAGGACGCCGAGAAGATGGCCCAGACGGCCTGCCAGCTGGCGAGCGAGCTCGAGACCGACCCGCCGAAGCTGCCCCAGGCCGAGGTCGCCGAGGGCGCGCGGCTGCTGCGCTGGCTGGCCGACGGCCACTTCACCTTCCTCGGCTACCGCCGCTACGAGCTGATCGACAACCCGCACCCGGACTCCGACGACCCGGCCCTGCGCGCGGTCCTGGCTTCCGGCCTCGGCGTGCTGCGCCAGGACAGCCTCGCCGCCCGCGGCCTCACCGCCGGGCCGGACACCGCCGCCACCGCGCTCGCGCCGTCGCTGCTGGTGCTGACCCAGGCGAGCGCGCCCTCGACCGTGCACCGGCCGGTCTACCCGTACTACGTCGGCGTGAAGACGTTCGACGCCGACGGCACCGTCACCGGCGAGCACCGCTTCCTCGGCATGTTCACCACCACCGCGCTCCACGAGAACGTCCTCGACATCCCGGTGGTGTGCAAGCGGGTCCGCGAGGTCATCCACCGCGCCGGCTTCCCGATGGAGTCCTTTTCCGGCCAGCGGATGCTCGAAGTCCTGCAGAACTGGCCGCGCGCCGACCTGTTCTCCGCCGACACCGACTCGCTGTACGCGACGACGACCGGCGCGATCACGCTGTCCGACCGGCGGCGGCTGCGGCTGTTCCTGCGGCGCGACCCGTACGGCCGCTTCTACTCCTGCCTCGTCTACCTCCCGCAGGACCGCTACACGACGCGGTCGCGGCTGGCGATGCAGGAAGTCCTGCTCGAAGAGCTCGAAGGCACCCAGCTCGAGTACAGCGCCCGGATCGGGGAAACCGTGCTGGCGCAGGTGCACTTCATGGTGCACACCGACCCGGCGCGCCGCCTGGAGCCGGACACGCAGCGGATCCAGGAGCGGCTCAACACCGCGGTCCGCAGCTGGGACGACCGGATGGTCGAGGCGGTGCTCGACGAGCGCCGCGAGCGCTCGGACGGCGGCGTCGCGGTCGGGATCGTCGGCGAGGAGTCGGCGACCGAGCAGGGCCAGCGCTACGCGGGCGTGTTCCCCGAGGGCTACAAGGAGGACTTCACCGCCGAAGAGGCGCTGGGCGACCTCCGCGCCCTCGACTCGCTGACCGACGAGGGCGACCTCGCGCTGTCGTTCTACCTGCCGGCCGGCGCCGAGCCCGGTGAGCGGCGCTTCAAGCTCTACCTGCGCGGCGAGGGCGTGACCCTGTCCAAGGTGCTGCCGGTGCTGCAGGCCATGGGCGTCGAGGTCGTCGACGAGCGGCCGTACGAGCTGCACCGCGAGGACGGCGGCGCGTGCTGGATCTACGACTTCGGCCTGCGCATCGGCCAGCAGGTCATCGCCAAGACCGGCGCCGAGGCGATCACCGAGCTGCGCGACCGCTTCCAGGACGCCTTCGAGGCCGCCTGGCGCGGTGACGCCGAGGTCGACGGCCTCAACGGGCTCGTCCTGCGGGCGGGCCTCACCTGGCGCCAGGTCGCCGTGCTGCGCGCGTACTCGCGGTACCTGCGCCAGGCCGGCAGCGCGTTCTCCCAGGACTACATCCAGAACACACTGCTGAACCACACGCAGGTCGCGACGAAGCTGCTGCGGCTGTTCGAGGCCCGTTTCGACCCGAAGCTGAACGACACCGACCGCGAAGCCGCCGCCGAAGCGCTGGCGAGCGAGCTCGGCTCGATGATCGACGAGGTCACCAGCCTCGACGAAGACCGGATCCTGCGCCGCCTGATGGCCGTCATCCAGGCCACCCTGCGGACGAACTACCACGTCACCGACGCCGCGGGGGCCAACCGCACGTACCTGGCGATCAAGCTCGACCCGGCCGGCGTGCCCGAGCTGCCCGAGCCGCGGCCGAAGTTCGAGATCTTCGTGTACTCGCCGCGCGTCGAGGGCGTGCACCTGCGCTTCGGCGAGGTCGCGCGCGGTGGCCTGCGCTGGTCGGACCGGCGCGAGGACTTCCGCACCGAGATCCTCGGCCTGGTCAAGGCGCAGGCGGTGAAGAACGCGGTGATCGTGCCGGTCGGCGCGAAGGGCGGCTTCGTCGTGAAGCGCCCGCCGGCCGCGACCGGTGACGCGAGCATCGACCGCGACGCCCAGCTCACCGAGGGCATCGCCTGCTACCGCATGTTCATCTCCGGCCTGCTCGACCTGACCGACAACCGGATCGAGGGCAAGACCGTGCCCGCGCCGGGCGTCGTCCGGCACGACGCCGACGACTCCTACCTGGTCGTCGCGGCGGACAAGGGCACCGCGAAGTTCTCCGACATCGCCAACGAGGTCTCCGGCCAGTACGGCTTCTGGCTGGGCGACGCGTTCGCCTCCGGCGGCTCGGTCGGCTACGACCACAAGGCCATGGGCATCACGGCGAAGGGTGCCTGGGAGAGCGTCAAGCGGCACTTCCGCGAGCTGGGCAAGGACACCCAGACCGAGGACTTCACCGTCGTCGGCATCGGCGACATGATGGGCGACGTCTTCGGCAACGGCATGCTGCTGTCCGAGCACATCCGGCTGGTCGCGGCGTTCAACCACATGCACGTCTTCCTCGACCCGAACCCGGAGGCGGCCGCAACATTTGCCGAGCGCCGCCGGCTGTTCGACCTCCCGCGCAGCTCGTGGGACGACTACGACCGCTCGCTGATCAGCGAGGGCGGCGGGATCTACCCGCGCACGGCGAAGTCGATCCCGATCAGCCCGCAGGTGCGCGAGGCCCTCGGCCTCGAGGAGGGCGTCACCGCGCTGGCTCCGATGGACCTCATCCAGGCGATCCTGCTGGCGCCCGTCGAACTCCTGTGGAACGGCGGCATCGGCACCTACGTCAAGGCGGAGACCGAGACCCACGCCGCCGCCGGCGACAAGGCCAACGACGCCATCCGCGTCGACGGCAAGCAGCTGCGCGTGAAGGTGTTCGGCGAGGGCGGCAACCTCGGCCTCACGCAGCTGGGCCGGATCGAGTTCGCCCGCAACGGCGGCAAGATCAACACCGACGCGCTCGACAACTCGGCCGGCGTCGACTGCTCCGACCACGAGGTCAACATCAAGATCCTGCTCGACCACCTGGTGCAGACCGGGAAGCTCGAGGAGGCCCAGCGCAACGAGCTGCTGGCGGAGATGACCGACGAGGTCGGCGCGCTGGTGCTGGCGGACAACTACCGGCAGAACGCCGTCCTCGGCGTCAGCCGGGCGCACGCCGCGCCGATGCTTTCGGTGCACCAGCGGCAGGTCCAGGCGCTGGTCTCCGCGGGCGCGTTCGACCGCAAGCTCGAAGCGCTGCCGAGCAACTCGGAGTTCCGTGAGCTGGAGAAGGCGGGCAAGGGCCTCACGTCGCCGGAGCTGGCGACGCTGCTCGCCCACGTCAAGCTGGAGCTGAAGGACGAGCTGCTGGCCAGCGACCTGCCCGACTCGCAGGTGTTCGCCGGCCGGCTGCCCGAGTACTTCCCGGTGCCGCTGCGGGAGCGGTTCGCCTCCGCGATCGGCGAGCACCCGCTGCGCCGCCAGATCATCACCACGCTCATCGCCAACGAAGTGGTCGACGGCGGTGGCATCTCCTTCGTCTACCGGCTGATGGAGGAGATGAACGCGACCGCGACCGACGCGGTGCGCGCGTACGCGGTGGTGACGCGGGTGTTCGACCTGCCCGCGCTGTGGGCGGAGATCGACGCGCTCGACAACGTCGTGTCCACCGACGTCGCGGACAGCATGGTGCTGGAGACGCGGCGGCTGCTCGACCGGGCCGCGCGCTGGTTCCTCACCAACCGGCCGCAGCCGCTGGCCCCGCTGGCGGAGATCAACCGGTTCAGCCGGGTGCTCGGCAAGCTCGTCCCGAAGATCGGCGACCTGCTGCGCGGCCGCGAGGCGGAGTCGGTGCAGAAGCACGTGGACGAGCTGATCGAAGCGAAGGTGCCCGAGGGCCTGGCCCGCCGGGTGTCGCTGCTGCTGCACACCTTCGGCCTGCTCGACGTCACCGACGTGGCCGAGCTCGCCGAACAGCAGATCGGCGTGGACGCGACGCACAGCCCGGCCGAGACGGCGGAGCTGTACTACGCGCTCTCGGACCACCTGGACGTCGACAAGATGCTCACCGAGATCAGCGCGCTGGAACGCGGCAACCGCTGGCACGCCCTCGCGCGGCTTTCGCTGCGCGACGACGTCTACGGCTCGCTGCGAGCGATCACGCTGGACGCGTTGCGGCACAGCGATCCCGGCTCGTCCGCGGACGCCAAGATCGCGCAGTGGGAGAAGACGAATTCCTCGCGGCTGCAGCGGGCTCGCGTTGCGCTGGACGAGATCCACAAGTCCGGCCGGCTCGACCTCGCGACGCTTTCGGTGGCGGCCCGGCAGATCCGGAGCACGGTGCGGTGACCTACGTTGCGCGCGTCCGTCCGCGCTGGACGGACATGGACGTCTACGGCCACATCAACCACGCGAAGATGGTGACGCTGCTCGAAGAGGCGCGGATCCCGCTGCTGTTCAAGGGGGCCGTCGAAGCGGGGCTCGACGAGCTGCCCAAGGGCATCGTCGTGGTCAGGCTGGAGGTGGCCTACAAGGCGCCGATCGTGGTGTCCGGGCAGGAGCTGCGCGTCGGCATCGACCTGACGGAGCTGCGGGCGGCGAGCTTCACGCTCGCCTACCGCGTCCACACCGGGCCAGCCGAAACCGACCCGGTCGCGGTCACCGCGGAGACGGTGCTGGCGCCGTACGACACGGTCAAGCTGCGGCCGCGTAGGCTCAGCCCGCCCGAGTCGGAGTTTCTGAAGCAGGGGTTCGCGGATGCCTGAGTTGTTCGTGCCGGACGCGGCGGACCGGGAGACCCTCGGTGCGTTCGTCGCCCGCGCGGTCCGGCTGGACGGCCAGACGGCCGTCCGGCTGCGCCAGCGTGGCGACGGCGTGGTGGAAGCCTGGACGGCGACGCCGTTCGAGTGCTTCGCGACGCGCGCGGTGGCCGGGGACGTCACGCCCGGCGACGTCACGGTGTCCGGCAACGAGCTGCTCGCCGCGCTGACCGTGGCGGGCGGGCCGAAGATGGACCCGGGCCCGGCCCGCGACCTGCTGTGGCACGGCGAGCTGCCGCCGTCCGGCCGCTGGCCGCTGATCGACGAGCTGCCGGCGCGGGTCGTCGCCGAGCTGGCCGACCGCGGCGTGACGCTGGCCAGGGACAACGCCGGCCCGCACGGCAACCCGCCGTCGTCGCTGATGGACCAGGCGGTGCTGACCGTGTCCGGTGAAGCGACCGAGGTCAAGGTCCAGATGCGCTGCCTGTTCGCGATGTCGGGCATGGGTTTCGTGGATTCGGACCTGGCGGAGGACGTCGTCCGCGTGTCGGCGACGGACTCGTGGCTGCGCCTGGACGCGCGCTACGGCGCGATCGTGCGGCGCCGCCACGCGCTGCTGCCGCTGTTGTTCTGACGGATTCCTTACGAGTGCCACCGGTGCGCGCCACCGGTGGCACCCTGGAGTCATGAAGCCGGACGACGACCCGACCGCGGACTTCCTCGACGCCGTACGCGCCGAGGACACGCCGTGGCGGCAGGACCGTCCGGTGGGTGAGCCGGCGCCGGAGCGCGCCGAAAGACCTGAGAGGTGGGGCCGCACGCGTGCGGCGGGCCGGGCGGCTGCCCAGGCGGCGCCCTACCTCCAGGCCGCGGCGCTGGTGGCGTGGCTGGCGAGCGGCGCCTTCGACGACGGCTCGGGCGACCAGAGCGGGTAGGGGCGGTCAGCGCCGCTCGTACCGGGTCAGGACCACCCCACCGGGGAACGTCCGCGTCTCCACCAGGTTCAGGGGCACCCGGCTGTCGAGCGCGGTGAAGAACGGCGTGCCGCCGCCCACCAGGACCGGGTGGGTGACGATCTCGTACTCGTCGACCAGCCCGGCCCGCAGGGCCGCCGCGGCCAGCGTCGGCCCGCCGACCCGCATCCGCCCGCCGTCCCCGGCCTTGAGCCGGGTGATCTCGGCGAGCGGGTCGCCGGTCACCACGCGGGTGTTCCAGCCGGGCTCGTCCATTTCCGCCGAGGTGAACAGCACCTTGGGCGTGTCCCGCCAGTTCCGCGCGAACGCGATCTCCGCCGGGGTGGCGCCCGGCAGCTCGTCGGCGGTCGGCCAGTGGGAGCCCATCGTCTCCCACAGCTTGCGCCCGTACAGGAACAGATCGACCGCCTGCTCCTGCTCGAGCCACCACTCGAACAGCTCGTCACTCGGCTCGCTCCAGCCGAGGTCGCCACCGGGCGCGGTGGTGTAGCCGTCCAGGCTCAGGTTCATCCCGTAGACCAGTTTCCGCACGTCAACCCCCTCAAACCAGCCAGGCGGCCGAATCCGCCGGCAGCTTCCCGTCGACCAGCGGGCTGCTGGAGAGCAGCACTTCACCGGGCGGCAGCGCGATCGGGCTCGCCGACGTGTTCAGCGCGCACACCAGCCCGCCGCCGCGGCGCCGGAACGCGAAGCAGCCCGCGGGCGCGCCGTACCACTCCAGTTCCTCGCCGCCGAACGCCGGATGCGTCTTCCGCAGCTCGATCGCCTGGCGGTACAGGGAGAGCGTCGAGTCCGCGTCCTCGATCTGCTTCTCCACCGTCAGCCCGGCCCAGCCGGCCGGCATCGGCAGCCACGTGCGCGGGTTGCGCGAGAACCCGAACGGCGGGAGGTCGCCCTCCCACGGCAGCGGGACGCGGGAGACGTCGCGGCCGAACTCGGCGCCGCTCGTCTTCGCGCGCGGGTCGGCCATCTCCGCGGCCGGGATGTCGACGTTGGCCAGGCCGAGCTCTTCGCCGTTGTAGAGGTAGACGGTGCCGGGCAAGGCCAGCTCCACCAGCGCCATCGCCCGGGCGCGCCGGACGCCGGCCGCGCCGCCGCCGTAGCGGCTGACCTGGCGCCAGACGTCGTGGTTGCCCAGCGTCCAGGTCGCGGGCGCGCCGACCTTCGCCGGGACGGTCAGAGAGCGCTCGATGGCCGTGCGCATCGCGTCGGCGTCGAAGTGGGTCAGCACCAGCCGGAAGTTGAACGCCAGGTGCAGCTCGTCGGGCCGCAGGTAGCGCGAGAGGCGCTCTTCGTCGGTCACCCAGATCTCGCCGACCGCCATGGCCTCCGGGAACTCGTCGAGCACCTTGCGGATCATCTGGTGGATCTCGTGGACGCCGTCGTGGTCCCAGCGCGGGTCGTAGTAGTGGCTCGGCCCGAGCGCGTCCGCGCGCGGGTCCATGTCCGGCAGCCCCGGCGGCTTCGCCATGCCGTGCGCGACGTCGATGCGGAAGCCGTCGACGCCGCGTTCGAGCCAGAAGCGCAGGGTGCGTTCGAGGTCGGCGGCGACCTCGGGGTTGGTCCAGTTCAGGTCCGGCTGCTGCGGCGCGAACAGGTGCAGGTACCACTGGCCGTCCGGCACCCGGGTCCAGGCCGGGCCGCCGAACGCGCTGACCCAGTTGTTGGGCGGGTCCTCGCCCTTCGGCCCGACGCCGTCGCGGAAGATGTACCGGTCGCGCTCCGGGCTGCCCGGCTTCGCCGCCATCGCGGACTTGAACCAGGCGTGCTGGTTGCTGGTGTGGTTCGGCACCACGTCCACGGTGACCTTGATGTTCCGCTTGTGCGCCTCGGTCAGCAGGACGTCGAAGTCGCCGAGGGTGCCGAACATCGGGTCGACGTCCCGCGGGTCCGCGATGTCGTAGCCGTGGTCGGCCATCGGGGAGCGGTAGAACGGGGTCAGCCACAGCGCGTCGACGCCCAGCAGCTCCAGGTAACCGAGCCTGGAGTGGATGCCTTCCAGGTCTCCGACGCCGTCACCGTCCGAATCGGCGAACGAGCGCACGTAGACCTGGTAAAAGACGGCATTCCGCCACCAGTCCGGCCCGGGTCTCATACGAAGCTGTTCATCATGCTGTGCGCGGCCATCTCCAGGTACGCCCAGAGCTGACCGCGGTACGGCTCTTCCAGGTTCTCCTCGTCGACGGCGATCCGGATGCAGCGCAGCCACGCGTCCCGCTCGATCGGCCCGATCTTGAACGGCGCGTGCCGCATCCGCAGCCGCGGGTGCCCGCGCTGGTCGGAGTAGGTGTGCGGGCCGCCCCAGTACTGCATGAGGAACAGCCGGAAGCGCTCCTCGGCCGGGCCGAGGTCCTCCTCGGGGTAGAGCGGGCGGAGGATCTCGTCACGCGCGACCTCTTCGTAGAACCGCCCGACGATGCGGCGGAACGTCGGTTCGCCGCCGACCGCTTCGTAGAGGTTCGCCGGTTCGCTCACTGCAGACACGCCTTCCATTTTGCCCTCCTGGGTGCGGGTTCCCGACGCCGGTCCCGCTCCTTCCGGATGGTCGCGAACCCGCTTCCCAGCGTAACGGCGCTACTTTTCGACGGCCGGGACCACGCTCGGGAACAGCCGGCCGAGCGGCGGTTCGAACCCGGCCTCTTCCAGGGCCGCGAGCAGCTGCGCGCGCAGGGCGCGCTGCACGGCCCACTGCTTGCCCGGGCGGACCTTCACCGTCAGGCGCAGCTGGAGGCCTTCCGGTGTGACGCTTTCCACACCCAGCATCTCCGGCGGCTCGAGGACGTTGTCCTTCAGCGCCTCGCTCTCGGTGGCCTTGGCCGCCGCGCCCAGGAGCACGGTGGTCGCGCGCTCGACGTCGGCCGTGTAGCCGAGCGGGACGTCGACGACCGCGACCGCGAAGCCCTGGCTGGAGTTGCCGACGCGCAGCACCTCGCCGTTGCGGACGTACCAGACGGTGCCCTTGAGGTCGCGCAGCGTGGTGATCCGCAGGCCGACGGCCTCGACGGTGCCGGTCGCCTCACCGATGTCGACGACGTCGCCGACGCCGTACTGGTCTTCGACCATCATGAAGATGCCGGACAGGAAGTCCTTCACGAGGTTCTGCGCGCCGAACCCGATCGCGACGCCGATGATGCCGGCCGAGGCGATGATCGGCCCGAGGTCCAGGCCGAGCTCGCCCAGCACGAGGATGAACGCGAGGCCGTAGACGAGGAACGTGGCCATCGACTTCAGCACGGAGCCGATGGTCTGGGCGCGCTGGCGCCGCCGTTCGATCACGGCGGAGCCGAGCACTTCGGGGGCGCGCTCGCGCAGGGGGCGCAGCAGTGCGGGGAGCTTGCCGCCGGAGCGCGGGAACGTGGTGACCCGGTTGATCATGCGCCTGATCAGCAGGCGGACCACGAACGCGATCACCAGGATCATCAGGATCTTCAGCGGCTTCGTGAGCAGCCAGTTCGCCGATCCGGCCAGCCACGCGTTGCCGGTGGCCGCGTACACCTGGGAGCAGAAGGTGCTGGGGTCGCTCACGCAGGGCGGCTTCGCGACGGAGAGCAAGGGGGACACGGGAGTTCGATCATCCTTCCGATCAGGTCGGTCTGCCCAACTTCAAGTGGATGTCGGGTCGCGCGGATGTGACACGTCTTGTAACACACGTGCGCTGGGGGCCTGTTCTGTGGTCGACTATGCCTACGCCCCTGGAGGTGGTCGAGTGCCAGACCGACAACCCAGCCCCCGCGGCGCCTCCGGCCAAGCCACGGCCGACGAGACGCCAGAGGTGGTCCTGCGCGCCTACACGGGGGGGTCCGCATCCGGCGGAACCGTCCCGGCCGGGCCGGGGAACCGCCCAGGGGGAGTTACCCGCCCGCCCGGACAGCGTAGTAGAGGCCGGGATCCGGCTGCCCCGGCCTGGGGCCGGCGCCGGGTGCTCCTGCTCAACGCCACTTTCGAGCCGCTGACCGCGCTCCCGCTGCGGCGGGCCGTGGTGCTGGTGATGTGCGGCAAGGCCGAAGTGGTGCACGGCGACCCCGGCGGCATCGAGCTGCATTCGGCGAAGGTGTCGCTGCCGGTGCCCTCGGTGATCCGGCTCAGCACGTACGTGCGGGTGCCCTACCGGGCGCAGGTGCCGCTCACCCGTGCCGGGCTGATGCACCGCGACCGGTACCGCTGCGCGTACTGCGGGGGGCGGGCCGAAACGATCGACCACGTCCAGCCGCGCAGCCGCGGCGGGCCCCACAGCTGGACGAACTGCGTCGCCTGCTGCGCCAAGTGCAACCACCGCAAAGCGGACCGGCTGCTCTCGGAGATCGGCTGGCGGCTGCGCGTCGTCCCGCGGGCGCCCCACGGCCCGCACTGGCGGCTGCTGGCCCATTCCCGGGAGGCCGACCCGCTCTGGCAGCCCTACCTCGGCTCGGCCGCTTAGCTGCTCCAGACGCGCCGGCGCCCCGGCTGCCTTGCGGCGGCCGGGGCGAGCCGGGTGCTTGCGCGTGTTCAGGTAGTGCGTGCGTCCCTGGAGTACGGGGTCAGGCAGCGAGCGCGTAGTCGCTCTGGCAGGTGACGCGAGTGCCCATGGTGACGCGCGTGCCGCGGGTGACCCGCGTGCCGCGCGTGACGCGGGTGCCGCAGGTGACTCGCGTGCCGGCCGTCACACGAGTGCCCATCGTGACGCGAGTGCCCCGGGTGACTCGCGTACCCCGCGTGACGCGCGTGCCCGCCGTCACCCGGGTGCCCATGGTGACGCGGGTTCCGGCCGTCACGCGTGTACCGCGCGTGACACGTGTACCCCGGGTAACCCTTGTGCCCGCCGTCACACGTGTTCCGGGCACGAATTCGATGTCGCTGGGTGACGAGAAGGTCTCGGTGATCGCCTGTGCGGGGGTGTGGGCGCTGTTCATGGCAAGGCCTCCTGGGACCGGTGCGTTACCTGCTGGGGCTGGAGAGCGGGGCGCAAGGCCCGTACAGGTGAAAAAGCTACGAGGATTTCAAGGCCGCGACAAGACGACAGCGGCGGGTGCGGCCGCCTGTACGTTGAGTTGCAACCTTTCGGCCCGACGGTCTTCGCCCCAACGTTCCAGTGGCCGCGAGCCAAGCGGCGGACGGCAGTCGGCTTACGACGAACGGTCGAGTGCGGCGCGCGCGGTGGCCGCCGAGGTCATCCGATACGCTCAGCGCCGTGAACGTTGTCGAGACGATCGTGGTCTTCGCCGTGATCCCGCTGGCCATCTACGGTCTCGCCGGGCTCCTGACGCTCCGGCGCAGGTCCGGCGGCGCCCCGCGGTACCGGTCCGGCCAGGCCTGGGAATACCCGGCCATGTGGTGGAGCGCCAACCCCGACGGGGTCGGCGAAGGGCACCGGCACGCCGGCGCCGAAACGAAGGCGCCTTCGGGCGCCGCGACCGCGGCGGGAGGCGCTCGTGGCAACTGGTGAGCTGACGAAGCGCGTCGACGAGTCCGAGCTGGCCTACGGCGAGGGACTGACGTCGAGCGGCCGCGTGTCGGCGGCGAAGATGTACGAGCCGGCCGCGCCGTCGGGCCCGTTCGACACCCGCCAGCTGGCCCGCCTGGACGAGGCGCTGACGTTCGCGAGCCGGGAGACCGGCCTCGACTTCAGCCTGTACCTCGGCGAACTGGGTGAGGACAGCCGCGCGGCGGCGGAGAAGCTGCACGCGACGACGACGGACCCGGCGAACGCGGTCCTGATCGCGGTCTCGCCGGGCGAGCGCAAGATCGAGATCGTCACGGGCAAGACGGCGTACACGCGCCTCCCGGACCGCGGCGCCAAGCTGGCGGTGGCGAGCATGGTGGCCTCCTTCAAGGAGGGCGACCTCGTCCGCGGGCTGGTGAGCGGACTGGTGAACGCGCTGCGCATGCTGTCCGACCAGGCGGGCCCCGCGCCCCGCTGATCTCTTACGCGAGAGCCCCGCACCTCGGTGAGGTGCGGGGCTCTTCTACGTTCGGCGCCTGGGTCAGGCCTGTGCGTCGAAGTCCCGCGCCGCCAAGGCCCGGACGATGCCCGCCCGGCCCTCCGACACCAGGCGGCGCAGGGCCTGCGAGTGGTCGCCCGCCAGCCACTCGTCCGAGGCCGTCACCGTCTCCGGGGCCACCGCCCACGACGGGTACAGCCCGATCGCGATCGGCTGCGCGCGCTCGCTGGACCGGCGCTGCCACACCTCGTCGATCACCTCGAAGTAGCGGGGCACGTACGAGCCCAGCAGCGCCTTCTGGCCCGGGTGCGAGAAGCCCGAGATGAGCGAGTCGCTGACCGCGTTCGGCAGCTCGTCGTCGTACACCGCGCGCTGCCACGCGTCCGACTTCGCCTCCTCCGTCGGGCGCAACGCGCGGGCGCGCTCCGCCTGGCGGCGGCCGGTGGCCGTGTTGTCGCGGGCCAGCTCGGCGTCGATCTCCGTCGCGTCGGCCTTGCCGTGCGCGACCAGCGCGTGCAGCAGGCGCCAGCGCAGGTCGGTGTCCACGGTCAGGCCTTCGAGCGGGGCCGACTCGTCGAGCCAGCCGGCCACCACCGCCAGCGTCGCTTCGTCCAGCACCGAGCCCGCCAGCGAGTTCACGAACGCCAGCTGGTGGTCCGAACCCGGCTCCGCGGCGCGGACGAGCTCCAGCAGCCGCCCGGTGAACGCCGGCCAGCCGGTCGAGGCCGCCCAGCCCTGCTCCGCGTAGGAGTTCAGCGCGGTCTGGGCCTGCAGCAGCAGGCGCTGGACGACGCCGACCTCGGTCTCGGTGTGGATGCCGCGCTGGACCAGCGTGACGAAGTCGCGGGCCTTCAGCTCGGCCTCGCGGGTCATCTCCCACGCCGCCGACCAGCACAGCGTGCGCGGCAGCGACTCGGTGATGTCGGCGACGCGGTCGATCAGCGTCGTGAGCGACGTCGGGTCGAGGCGCATCGTGCAGTAGGTCAGGTCGTCGTCGTTGACCAGCACCAGCTTGCCCGCGGGCTGGCCGACCAGGTCCGGCACCTCGGTGCGCTCGCCGTCGACGTCCAGCTCCACGCGGTGCTTCCGGACGATCTTGCCGGACGCGTCCTCGTCGTACACGCCCACGGCGACGCGGTGCGTGCGCAGCTCACCGGCGCCCGGCTTCGCGCCGGACTGCACGACGGCGAACGCCGTGAACCTGCCGTCCGCGCCGATCTCGTAGCGCGGGCTCAGCGAGTTCAGCCCGGTGGTCTCCAGCCACTGCGCGCTCCACCACGACAGGTCGCGCCCGGACGCCTCTTCCAGCGCGCCCAGCAGGTCGGCCAGGGTCGCGTTGCCCCAGGCGTGCTTGCCGAAGTACACCTTCAGGCCGTCGAGGAAGTGGTCGAGCCCGACGTAGGCGACGAGCTGCTTGAGCACGCTCGCGCCCTTGGCGTAGGTGATGCCGTCGAAGTTGACCTCGACCGCGTGCAGGTCGACGATGTCGGCCGCGATCGGGTGCGTCGAGGGCAGCTGGTCCTGCCGGTAGGCCCACGACTTCTCGATGTTCGCGAAGCTGGTCCACGCGTTCTTGTACTCGGTCGCCTCGGCCTGGGCCAGGACGCTCGCGAAGGTCGCGAACGACTCGTTCAGCCACAGGTCGTCCCACCAGCGCATGGTGACCAGGTCGCCGAACCACATGTGCGCCATCTCGTGCAGCAGCGTCTCGGCGCGCCGCTCGTAGGCGTAGCGGGTGACGCGGCTGCGGAAGACGTAGTCCTCCAGGAACGTCACCGCGCCGGCGTTCTCCATCGCGCCCGCGTTGAACTCCGGCACGAACAGCTGGTCGTACTTGGAGAACGGGTAGGGCGTGCCGAACTTCTCATGGTAGAAGCCGAAGCCCTGCTTGGTCTCGGTGAAGAGGCGGTCGGCGTCCATGTGCTCGGCCAGCGACGCGCGGCAGTAGATCCCGAGCGGGATGGTCTTGTGGGCGTCGGTGTACTCGTCGCGCCACTCGGCGTACGGGCCGGCGATCAGCGCGACCAGGTACGTCGAGAGCCGCTCGGACTCCTTGAACACCGTGCGGACGGCGCCTTCCGGCGTCTCCTCGGTGGACTCGGGCATCGTGTTCGAGACGACCTTCCAGTCCCGCGGCGCGATGACCGTGAGCCGGTAGACGGACTTCAGGTCCGGCTGGTCGAAGCAGGCGAACATCCGCTTGGCGTCGGCCGTCTCGAACTGCGTGTACAGGTAGACGCCGTCGTCGACCGGGTCGACGAACCGGTGCAGGCCTTCGCCGGTGTTCATGTACCGGCAGTCGGCGGTCACCGTCAGCTCGTTCGCCTCGGCCAGTCCGGCCAGCGCGATGCCCTTGTCCTCGACGTAGGCGCTGACGTCGACGTCCGAGCCGTTCAGGGTGGCCGAGTGCACGCGGTCGGCGACGATGTCGACCCACGTGTTCTCGCCGGCCCGGGCGCTGGAGAACCGGACGGTCGTCGTCGACGCGAAGGTCTTCTCCCCGGGTCCGCCGTGGCCGTCGGTCAGATCCAGCTCGATGTCGTACGCGGTGACGTCGAGCAGATCCGCGCGCAGCTTGGCTTGGTCGCGGGTCAGGTTGGGGGCGGGCACAGGCACCTCTGGTCGTTGGTATCGGTTTTCAACTCCCCGCATCCAATCATGGCGACGGGGTGCCCGGCGATAAGGGAACAACCTCGGGTGCGCCGGTGTTGGCCCGTCGTGTGGGGGTCCGCCCACATCGAGACGTAACCCAGGAGTACCCCGATGACCGCTGCCGAGCAGCCCACGAAGGTCGATTTCTACTTCGACCCGATCTGCCCGTTCGCGTGGATCACCTCCCGCTGGATCCTGGAGGTGGAGAAGCACCGCAACCTGGACCTGCGCTTCCGGATCATGAGCTTGTCGGTGCTCAACGAGGGCCGGGACGAGCTGCCCGAGCAGTACAAGGAACTGCTGTCGAAGGGCTGGGGCCCGGTGCGCGTCGCCGTCGCGCTCTCGCAGCTCAAGGGCGAAGAGATGCTGCGCGAGTACTACACCGAGTTCGGCACCCGCTACCACAACCAGGGCAACAAGGACCGCGACCAGGTCATCAAGGAGGCGCTGGCCGCGATCGGCGCGCCCGCCGAGCTCTTCGACGCCGCGGACTCCACGGAGTACGACGAGGCGCTGAAGAAGAGCCACCACGAGGGCATGGACCCGGTCGGCCAGGACGTCGGCACCCCGACGATCCACATCGACGGCGTGGCGTTCTTCGGCCCGGTCCTGAGCTCGATCCCGCGTGGCGAAGCCGCGCTGAAGGTGTTCGACGGCGCGGTCGCGCTGGCGAGCTACCCGGACTTCTTCGAGCTCAAGCGCACCCGCACCGGCGACCTGAACTTCGACTGAGCCGCACTTTCACGTGAAAGTGCGGCCCCCAGGTGCGCACTTTCACGTGAAAGTGCGCGTCAGGGGGTGGCGAGGGCGGCCAGGGTGACGTCGCCGGGGTAGCGCGAGGCTGCCACGGCGGCGGCCTCGGTCGTTTCGCCGCGGCCCATCGCCGCCTTCAGCGCGAGCAGCTCGTGCAGGCCGTGGCGGTGGTAGCGGACGAAGTCGGCGTCGACCGGGTCGCCGTGGCCGGCCACGATCACCCGCGGCCGGAGGCCGAGGATCGCGTCCAGGGTGTCCGGCCAGGCGGTCAGGTCCGACTCCGCGCTGAAGGAAAACGCGCTGAAGCCGTGTTCGGCGTTCTCCACGATGTCGCCCGCGAAGACGACGTCGGCGTCGGGGACGTGCACGACCGCGTCGTGGTCGGTGTGGGCGCGGCCGGGGTGCAGCAGCACGGCGGTGCGGCCGCCGAGGTCGAGCACGGCCCGGTCGGTGAACAGGTGGTCGGGCACCACGAAGGTCGTGCGCGCGATGGCGCCGGCGATCTCGGCCTTGCCCGCTTCGCGGTAGTAGTCGATCCACTTCGCGCGGGCGTTTTCGGCGTATTCGGCCAGCTCGGCGCGGCAGCCTTCGTGCGCCCAGACGGCGCAGGGCGTGAACGCCTCGGTGCCCCAGGTGTGGTCGAAGTGCGCGTGCGTGAACGCCACCGACCAGGGCAGCGGCGTGATCTCCCGCACCGCCGCGGCCAGTTCGGCGCCCTGCTCGAGGTCGCCGCGCGTGTCGACGACCAGGCAGCGCTCGGCGCCCACCACCAGCCCGACGGTCAGGTCCAGTTCCTCGTAGCGGCGCGCGTGCACGCCGTCGGCGACGTCGATCCAGCGGCCGGTCATGCCAGTACTCCTTCGTTCAGGACAGGGGCAGCCTGGCTCACGTCGAGCTGCGTGGCCAGTGCGACGTCCCCGCCGTGACCCGATTCGGTCAGTTCGCGCCCCGACACGCAACCCGCGACGGCTTCGACGTCGACGCCGCGCGCGGCGAGGGCGGCTTCGGGGGACAGTGAAGCGCCCAGCCGGGCCAGCGCGGCGGCGATCGCGCCCGCGCCCACCTGGTCTTCGACGCACGGCCGCAGCGGCCCGAAGGTCTCGCCGGCCCCGAAGATGTTCACGCCCCAACGTTCCCCGGCGGCGATGAGCCCAACCGGCCCGCCGAGCTCGAGTGCCTTCGCGGCGACGGCGGAGGCGTTGCGCAGGCACCCCGCGAGGACCGCGGCCCCGGTCTCGGCGGCGGCTTCGCACAGGGTCGCGCCGTTGGGCGAGGGGAGCGCGAGCAGCGTCCCCGGCGGGATCTCCGTCACAGAAGAGGGCCGCAGGGTGAATCCGGCCTCACCCGCGATGACCGCACCCGCCGCCTTCGCCCGCGCGACGCCGCGTTCGTCGCGCCACCGCACCGGCAGCACGCGGCCGCCGCGCCCGACCACGAGATCCGTGGTGGTGCCGAAGGAAAGCACGTCGACGACCACCAGGACCGCGCATTCGCGGCCGAGCGCGGCGACGCCTTCGCCGCCCCAGTCGAGCCGCACGTCGTACCCCGATTGCTCCCAGCTGCCCACCCCCGGAGCATGCCCGAAACCGGGCGTGGTGGCAGACTCCCAGCCGTGCGTGTCTACTTGGGATCCGACCATGCCGGTTTCGAGCTGAAGAACCACCTGGTGGCTCACCTGGAGAAGCAGGGCCACGAGGTGACCGACATCGGTCCGCACGTCTACGACGCGGCCGACGACTACCCGGCGTTCTGCGTCGAGACGGCGCTGCGCGTGGTGGCCGACGAAGGCAGCCGCGGCATCGTGGTCGGCGGCTCCGGCAACGGCGAGCAGATCGCCGCGAACAAGGTGCCCGGCGCGCGGGCCGGCCTCGCGTGGAGCGTCGAGACCGCGAAGCTGTGCCGCGAGCACAACCACGCCCAGCTGATCGGCGTCGGCGCCCGGATGCACACCGCCGACGAGGCCACCGAGATCGTCGAGGCGTTCCTCGCGACCGAGGTCTCGCCGGAGGAGCGGCACGCCCGCCGCGTGCAGCAGCTGCTCGACTACGAGCGCACCGGGACCCCGCCGGCGTTGCCGGAGGCCTGATGCCCGAGGGGCACACGCTCCACCGGCTCGCGCGGCTGCACAAGCGCCGGTACGCCGGCGCCCCCGTCGAGGTGAGCAGCCCGCAGGGCCGGTTCGCCGCCGAAGCGTCCCGTTTGGACGGTCAGGTGTTCGTCGGCGCGCAGGCGCACGGCAAGCACCTGTTCCACGACTACGGGCCGCACGGGATCGTGCACATCCACCTGGGTTTGTACGGCACGTTCGGCGAGGCCGCGCTGCCCGCGCCGGACCCGGTCGGCCAGGTCCGGCTGCGGCTGGCCGGCCGGACACATTGGACGGACCTGCGCGGGCCCACCCGCTGCGAGCTGCTTTCTCCGGACCAGGCCGACGCGATCAAGGCCCGGCTGGGCCCGGACCCGCTGCGCCGCGACGCGAAACCCGAGCGGGCGTGGGAGCGCGTCTCGCGGTCGAAGACGTCGATCGCGGCGTTGCTGATGGACCAGGCGGTGCTCGCGGGGGTCGGGAACGTTTACCGCGCCGAAGTGCTGTTCCGCCACGGCGTCGCGCCGCTGACCCCGGGCCGCGCGCTCGATCGCGCGCTGTGGGACGACATGTGGGCCGACCTGGTGACGCTGATGCGCGACGGCGTCCGCGTCGGCCGCATCGACACGGTCCGCCCGGAGCACCTGCCGGAGGCGATGGGCCGCGCCGCGCGGGTCGACCGCCACGGCGGCGAGGTCTACGTCTACCGCCGGGCGGGCGAGCCGTGCCTGGTGTGCGGGACACCGGTGGCGAACTCGGAACTGGTGGGCCGCAACCTCTACTGGTGCCCCACCTGCCAGCCCGCCTGACCGGCGCCCCGATGTGGCCTTCGGGGCGTCAGAAGTCGAAGCCGCCGCCGTCGAAGCCACCACCGTCGAACCCGCCGCCGTCGAAGCCGCCGCCCCAATCGCCGCCGCTGTCGCCGCCGCCGAAGTCGCCTCCGCCGTCGCCGCCCATGTCGCCGCCGTCGCCGCCGCCCGCGTCGCCGGACTCGAGCGCGTCCTGCTGGCCCGCGTCGTAGCCCGACTCCCACGCCGAGGCGCTGGCGATGCCGCCCATGCCGGAGAACATCGCGCTGAACAGGAACATCGACCCGAGGCCCCAGGCGCCGGCGACGAGCGCGGGCTTCCACCACGGCTCGCTGTACCAGCCCTGCGGGACCGGCCGCCCGGCGACGCGGCCGCCGGGGTAGTAGTACGGCGTGTCCTGGCCGGCGTCCGGCGAGGCCGCGTAGTGCTGGCCCTCGACGTCGACGTCACGGCGCTCGGTGACCTTGCCGGCGCGCTCGCGCTCGGCCTCCTCCGGCAGCTGCGGGCCGGGGTCCATGCCCATGGCGACGCGCGCGGCGCGGACGTAGTAGAGGCCTTCGACGGCGGTGTCCTTGACCAGCCGGGCCTGCTCGATGGTGCGGGCCTGCTCCAGCTGCGAGCCGGCCGCGTTGTAGCGCTCGCTCGCGTCGGCCATCGCCTGCATCGACGCGGTGTCGTTGCCGTTGAGGTTGAGTACCTGACCGCCGAGCCGCTCGACCAGGCGCCGGGCGTCGGCCTTGGCGTCGTCGAGCTCCCGCTGCCGGGCCGCGGCGCGCTGCCGCGAGAAATAGAGGCCGCCACCGACGATCACGACGACGAGCACGATCAGGAAGATCGCGGTGCCCATGGACCACTCCCAGAAGTTCGGGGCTCGGGTGACCGGAAGTCACCTTTGATCCGGACAACGCGGACGTTACGCGGAGGGTTCCCGGACAGTGATCCGGCACACCGTCGGGCCTGGCCGAGCAAACTAGAACACGTTATAGTTCGACACCATGAAGTTCACCCTGTCGATCGCGATGAACCCCCTCGATCAGCTGGGCGAGCTCGCCCGGGCCGCGGAAGAGGCCGGCTTCGCCTCCATCGCCCTGCCGGACTCGCTCTTCTACGCCGAAACGGTGGACACGGACTACCCGTACACCCCCGACGGCAGCCGGTTCTGGACCGGGGAAACCCCGTGGGTCGACCCGCTCGTCGCCACCGCGTCGATGGGGGCGGTCACCAGCCGGATCCACTTCTACACGTCGGTGCTCAAGCTCGGCTCGCGCAACCCGGTGCTGCTGGCGCGCCAGGTGGGTTCGGCGAGCGTGCTCACCGGCGGCCGCTTCGGGCTCGGGCTCGGCGTCGGCTGGCTGCCGCAGGAGTTCGAGTACTGCGGCGTCCCGTTCGAAAAGCGCGGCAAGCGCGTCGACGAGGCCATCGACGTGCTGCGCCTGCTCCTCGACGGCGGCATGGCCGAGTACCACGGCGACTTCTACGACTTCGACAAGATCCAGATGAGCCCGGCGCCGCCGTCGCGGGTGCCGTTCTACATCGGCGGCCACACCGAGGTCGCGCTGAGGCGCGCCGCGCGGGTCGCCGACGGCTGGTCGTCGGCGATGATGAAGCTCGAAGAGCTGCGCGAGACCATCGCCCGGCTCAAGGAGCTGCTGGCCGAGCGCGGCCGCGCCGACGACCCGTTCGAGTACCAGGCGGTCTGCATCGACCGCTTCGGCCTCGACGGCTACCGCGAGCAGGCCGAAGCCGGCGTCACCGACGTCATCACGATGCCGTGGGTGTTCGACGGCGTCGGGTTCGACGCGCCGGTCGAGCCGAAGCTGGAAGCGATCCACAAGTTCGGGGCCGAGATCATCGCGAAGTTCGAGGAGTGACTGCCGTGGGTGTGCAGGTCAGCTGGGACACGGCGGCGGAGCAGCCGCCCGCGCGGCGCGCGGCGGTCGCGTCGATGACCGCGGTGACGGCGGGGGACAAGGAGGCGTGGCTGGACCTGTTCGCCGCCGACGCCGTGGTGGAGGACCCGGTCGGCCCCTCGTTCTTCGACGAGGAGGGCAAGGGCCACCACGGCCGCGACGGCATCAGCGCGTTCTGGGACAAGACGATCGCCAACGTGGAGCGTTTCGAGTTCACGATCCGCGACTCCCACGCGGCGGGCGACGAGGTGGCCAACGTCGGCACGATCACGACGTACTTGCCGGGCGGCTACCGCGTGGACACCGACGGGGTGTTCGTCTACCGGGTGGGCGAGGACGGGCTGATCCGGTCGATGCGGGCGTTCTGGGAGACCGAGCGCGCGATGGCGACCGCCCGGCAGGTGACCGAGTAGCGCCCGGCCGCCCCCGCCCGGCCGGGCCGCTCCCCTCGCCGGCCGGCGGATCAGGCCCACCGAAGGCCGCTCCGGAGTTCTCCGGGGCGGCCTTTCCCATGCCCCGGGAAAAGATCGACACGTACCGCAACTGATCGATTGCGGAAAGACGGCATTCTGGCGATTGTTTGCTCGATCGTGCTACCTTTTGCTCATGCAAGCAAAAACGTTCACCGAGAACGCCCGGCGGGCGCAGATCGTCCGCGCGGCGATCGAAACCATCGGTGAACTCGGGTACGCGAAGGCTTCGTTCGGGCAGATCGCGAAGCGTGCCGGGCTGAGCAGCACCGGCATGATCTCCTACCACTTCGACGGCAAAGCGGACCTGATCGCCGAAGTCGTGCGGGACGTGCTGACCACGAGCCTCGCGTACATGCGGGACCGGATCGACGCGGTGGACGGGCCGGCGGCGGAGCTGCGGGTCTACATCGAGTCGAACCTGGCGTTCATCGCCGAGCACCCCGTCGAACTCACCGCGCTGCTCGAAAGCCTGCGGCACGGCGGGGCTCCCGGCGGCGAGGCCGACGGTGGCACCGGGGAGTGGTACCACGGCGCCATCGACGTCCTGGAGACCTGCTTGCGCGAGGGGCAGCGGACCGGCGACTTCGGCCGGTTCGACCCGCGCGTCATGGCGATCACCATCCGCCAGGCCATAGACGGCTTCCACACCGAATCGATCCGCCGTCCGGGGATCGACGTCGCCGCCTACGCGGCCGAACTAGTCCGCATCGTCGAACGTGCCACCGCGCACGACTGAACTGGGGAAACCATGGCCACCTCGTCCTCGACCGGCCGCGCGCTGCGGCCGGTCATCTTCCTGCTCTACCTGAACCTGCTGCTCAGCATCGCGTTCGCGGTGCTGACGTTCCTGAACAAGGACGGCATCCTCGACTACCAGGTGCTGCACTGGGAATCGACCGGCCAGGCCAACCCGGCCGACCACGCGGAAACGCGCACGTCGCTCGAAAGCGTCCTGTGGATCCGCCCGGTGTCGGTGCTGGTCATCGCCATCGTCTACGTCCGGCTGGCCGCGCGGCTCAAGCTCGGTCGCCGGCGCACCTACGTCCGCGTGATGCTGGTGACCGTCCTCGGGCTGGCGGGTCTCGTGTACCTCGTCGTCTCGGCCGAATTCCCGAACTGGATGCGGGCCGGCCAGGTCGTGCAGGCAGTGGTGCTGCTGGTGTTGTTCCTGCTGCTCTGCAGCAAGGGAGTCCGCGGGTACTTCTCGAAGGAGGGCCGCGTTCCCGCGAAGGTCTGACGGACGGGCGCCGCGTCCCGATCCGTGGACGCGGCGCCCGCTAAAAATGTTCACAATCTGTTTCCTTCCGGCCTTTCGGTTACGCCCGAAAAAAAGGCCTGCCCGCCGCTCACTCGAATGCCGGAACCCCCGGGCCGGGGCTTCGACTGGGAGTGGAACAAGTGGTGTGGCTCATAGCGCTCACCGACTTTCGGCCCCTTGCCCGTCGACCGGCGTTTCCCCACGGTAAACGCTGGTCGGGACGGGTATGCGGAATGTCCTGCCGAACAGGACCAAACGGACATCGTGGTCCGGGTGAAGCCCCTTCGCGGCTCGTTGCGGCACGTAGGGGCAGGTGGTAGCTTCTGGTTCGTTATCTCCTCGCGGGAGACCGGGTGATCGGGACAGTAATCACCCAACCGGGAAACTGCGGGGATCTGGGGTCTGGGGAAAGGTTCGTCTGATGAACGGATACCGCTGTCCTTCGTGAGGGACGCTGAATAGACACTGACGCCGGCTCATGCGCGAGCCGGTCGAGTTCGCAATCGCCGGTCGACGCCGTTGGGGAGCGGTGGGCCGTGTGATTGCCGTGAAGCAATGCGTGCGGAGGCATTCGCCTGCCCGCACACGTGCCTGTGCTGGTGATTCGCGGAAAAAACCGGAGCCGGCGGCCTGGGGGTCGTCGTGCCGGCCGTGGATCGAAGGAATCCAACACACAGAGAATTTCTGGGGGAAGTTCCGTCATGCTCATCGAACGTGACTTCGAAACGGCGACGCTGAGTCAGATGCTCGCCGACTGCCATTCCGGGGCCGGCGGTGTCGGCCTCGTCCTCGGACCGGTCGCCAGCGGGAAAACGGCCCTGCTGGAAGAGTTCGGCAGACAGGCCGCCGGTACCGGCGCGGTCGTGCTGTCCGCCTCCGGCGCCCGGTCGGAAACCGCCGTCGGGCTGGGTGTCGTTTCCCAGCTGGTGCACACCCCGGGTGTCCGCGCGGACATCGTCGACCAGGTTTCGGCGTACGTGGAGGACGCCGAAGCCGACGCGACGCTGCTCGACAGCCGGTTCCTGCACCGCCTGTCCAGCGCGGTGATCAGCTGGTCGGCCGAGACCCCGCTGGTGATCTGCGTCGACGACGCCCACTACGCCGATCCCGCGTCGCTGCAGTTCCTGCAGCACATGGCGCGGCGCATCCGGCCCGCCCGGGTGCTCGTGCTGCTCGCCGAACGCGCGGACCCCGGCGAACGGCGCCCGGTGCGCCACGTCGACCTGATGCGGCGCCCGCACTGCCGCCAGCTGCGGCTGGCCCCGCTGTCCCGCAACGGCGTCGGCGTCCTGCTGGCGGGCAAGCTGGACGAGGGCAAGGCGCACGCGCTGGCCGCGGAGTGCTTCGCGATCAGCGGCGGCAACCCGCTGCTGGCCACCGCGCTGGTGCAGGACACCAGGGCGGCGGGCGCGGGCGGGGTCGTCGCCGGGCCCGCCTACCGGCACGCGGTGCTCAGCTGCCTGCACTCCAGCGAGCCGCGGGCGCTCGAACTCGCCCGGGCGCTCGCCGTCCTCGGCGACGGCGAGCAGTCGCCGATCGCGCTGGCGGGCGGCATGGTCTCCTTCGCGCCGGCCACCGCCGAACCGGTGCGCCGGGCGCTGGAGTCGGCCGGCGTCCTCGACGGGCACCGGTTCCGCCACGCCGAGGCCCGCGTGGCGGTGCTCGACGAGCTCGACCCCGCCGTCCGGTCCGCCCTCCACGGCCAGGCCGCGCGCCTGCTGTTCGACCAGGGTGCCCGGCCGACCGCGATCGCCGCCCACGTCGTGGCCGGGAACCTGGACGAGCCGTGGACCGAGCACCTGCTGTCCGAGGCGTCGGAGGCGGCGCTGCTCGAGGACGACGTCGAACTGGCCCGCGCCTGCATCGCGCTGGCCAGCCGCTGCTGCACCGACGACCGCGACCGCGCGATCGCCAAGGCGTCGCTGGCCGACATCGAGTGGCGGACGACCCCGGCGAAGGCGATGCGGCGGCTGCCGGAGCTGGTGCACGCGACCCGCGCCGGGCACCTGCCGGGCATCCGGGTCGTCGGCATCTTCGAGTTCCTGCTGTGGTTCGGCCGGGTCGACGAGGCCGTGGAGATCGCGAACGCCTTCGGCGACCTCGTCGACTCCACCGACCGCCGCACCCGCGGCGAGCTGCTCACGCTCGACTCGTGGCTGGCCAGCTCGGTGCCGGGGATGCGGCACCTCGTCGAGCCGATGCTCGCGACCTGCACCGGGGACGCGGCCGCGCCGCGGCTCGGGCTGGTGGTGAACTCGCAGCAGAAGGCGGTCGACGCGCTCACCAGCGCCGTCCGCGAAGGCCCGACCGAGGCGGCCGTGCTCGACGCCGAGCAGGTGCTGGAAGGCACCCGGATGACCGACACCAGCCTGCGGCACCTGGTGTTCGCGGCCACGGTGCTGATCTACGCCGAGCGCCTCGACAAGGCCGCGACCTGGGCCGAGCACCTGATGGCGCAGGCCGCCGGGCGCCCGGCCCCGACGTGGCAGGCGTCGCTGGCGGAACTGCGCGCGGAGGTCGCCCTCCGCCAGGGCGACCTGCCGCTCGCCGCCCGCAACGCGAAGATCGCGCTGACGAAGATGACGCCGGAGGCCTGGGGCATCGGGGTCGGCGCCCCGCTGGCCACGCTGCTCGCGGCGCTGACCGAGATGGGCCGGTTCGACGAGGCGGCGGAGCTGCTCAACCAGCCGGTGCCCGACGCGCTCGGCGAGACCCGGTTCGGCCTGCACTACCTGCACGCGCGGGGGCACTACTACCTCGCGACGGGCCGGCTGCCGACCGCGCTGAACGACTTCCTCGCCTGCGGGGAGCAGATGGCGCGCTGGGACCTGGACCAGCCGTCGCTGGTGCCGTGGCGCTCCAGCGCCGCGGAGGTCTACCTGAAGCTGGGTGACCGCGAGAAGGCCCGGGAACTCGCCGAGGAGCAGGCGGCGAAGCTCGGCCCGGACTGCGGGGACCGGACGCGGGGCATCACGCTGCGGACACTCGCGCTCGTGGCCGACCCGGCCCGGCGGCCGAAGCTGATGCAGGAAGCGGCCGACGCGCTCGAGAAGTCCGGTGCCAAGCTGGAACTGGCCCGGACGCTGGCCGAGCTGAGCCGGGCCGGCGGCGACCCCGCCATCGCGCGCACGGCGAGCCGGGACGCGCGGGCGCTGGCCAAGGAGTGCGGGGCGGAGCTGCTGCGGCGGTCCTTCCTCGAGGGCGGCTCCGACGACGTCGTGGTCTCCCTCCGCGGTGCGGTGGCGCCCACCGACGTCAAGCTGCTGACCGACGCCGAACAGCGGGTCGGCTGGCTGGCCGCGCGGGGCCACACCAACCGGGAGATCGCGAGCCGGCTCTACATCACCGTCAGCACCGTGGAGCAGCACCTGACGCGCGTCTACCGCAAGCTGAGCGTCACCCGGCGCCGCGACCTGGCGTCGGAACCGCAGCTGCGGGTGCCGGAGCAGCAGGAGCGGGTGCCGGGCGCGGCCCGCCAGCCCGTGGCGGTCAACCACCAGGGGGTGCCGCCGGTGCGCCGTCCGCTGCGGCCGGTGCCGCCCGTGCGCTGAGCCCCGTCCGAAGGAGCCGGGACCCGCTTCGGCGGGCCCCGGCTCCTTCGCGCGTTTCCGGCCCCACCCCTAGGTTTCCGCCCCGCCCCTAGGTGCGTTCCGACGGGGTAGGGGCGGGGCCATTGACTTGGCGCCGATCTCCTTGACTTCGCGGCGGCCTGGCGCGAGCGTGGACGTCGTTGCCGACCACCGGACGCGGATTCGGCGGTACAGCGCGATTTTCGCGGCGGCAGGGTTCACCGAAGCTGCTCGCAAGGCGGCCGGACGACGCCACGGCGGGAGCTCGATGCGTTGCCAATCCGGTTGAAAGCAGGCGGAGACGGTCCGCCGCCGATCCGCACGACGCGACGGTTTCCGCCGTGACTGCCACCGGATTGGTAACCGACGACACAGCGTGGCAAGGGAAGGCACATTCATGGCGAAGCGTGCGTTGATCACGGGTATCACCGGGCAGGACGGGTCGTACCTGGCCGAACACCTCCTGGCCGAGGGCTACCAGGTCTGGGGCCTGGTCCGCGGCCAGGCGAACCCGCGCAAGTCGCGGATCAGCAGGCTGGTCTCCGATCTCCACTTCGTGGAGGGGGACCTGATGGACCAGGTCAGCCTCGTGGCCGCGGTGGACCTGGTGCAGCCGGACGAGGTCTACAACCTCGCGGCCATCTCGTTCGTGCCGATGTCCTGGCAGCAGCCGGAACTCACCACCGAGGTGAACGGCATGGGTGTGCTGCGGGTGCTCGAAGCGGTCCGGATGGTGTGCGGGCTGGACAAGTCGCGGCCCACCGGCGGCGGCGGGATCCGGTTCTACCAGGCGTCGTCGTCGGAGATGTACGGCAAGGTCGCCGAGACCCCGCAGAACGAGCAGACCATCTTCCACCCGCGCAGCCCCTACGGCGTCGCGAAGACCTACGGGCACTTCATCACCAAGAACTACCGCGAATCCTTCGGCATGTTCGGGGTTTCCGGGATCCTGTTCAACCACGAGTCGCCGCGCCGCGGGGCCGAGTTCGTCACCCGCAAGATCACCATGGCGGTGGCGGAGATCAAGCTGGGCATGCGCGACAAGCTCTACCTCGGCAACCTGGACGCGGTGCGCGACTGGGGTTTCGCCGGCGACTACGTCCGCGCGATGCACCTGATGCTGCAGCAGGACACGGCGACCGACTACGTGGTCGGCACCGGGGAGATGCACTCGGTCCGCGACGCCGTCCAGATCGCCTTCGACTCGGTGGACCTGAACTGGCGCGACTACGTCGTCGTCGACCCGGCCCTGGTGCGGCCCGCGGAGGTCGAAACCCTCTGCGCCGACCCGGACAAGGCGCGCGCCGAGCTCGGCTGGAAGCAGTCGGTCGACTTCGAAGAGCTGATGCGCATGATGGTCGAGGCCGACCTGCGCAAGGCGTCGAACGAGCACAAGTACAGCGAACTGATGCTCGCCGGGAGCTGGTGAGACGATGGCTCCCGTCCTGTTCGCGTCGATCGCCGACGCCGGCATGATCAACCCGCTGCTCGTCATCGCGGGCGAGCTCGCCCGCCGCGGCGTGCCGGACCTGTACTTCGCGTCCACTGAGGACCGGCGCGCCGCCGTCGAGGCGATCTCCGCCGACAACCCGGTGAAGTTCGTGTCGTTCGGGGAGCGCCTCGAGCGCCCGCCGGGCGAGTGGGACCCGGACCTCTACGCCGCCGCGACGCAGCCCGCGAAGCCCGGCAGCCTCACCGCGCGGCCCCAGAACGTCATCGCCTACCTCAGCGGTGTCACGGACGCGAGCATCATGGTGACGATGTACGAGCGCGCGCTGGCCGTCGTCGACGAGGTCAAGCCGGGGCTGATGGTCATCGACTCCTCCAGCGTCTACCCGACCGACGCGGCGATCGCGCGGGACATCCCGTACGTCTACAGCGTGCCGATCTCGGTCAGCGAGGTCTTCGCCGACCGCCTCCCGCTGAGCTACCCGAGCCCGAACACCGGGCTGCCGCGCGACCTCTCCGGGCGCCAGAAGCT
Source organism: Amycolatopsis sp. NPDC049159 (assembly GCF_040648295.1). Classification (NCBI taxonomy): domain Bacteria; kingdom Bacillati; phylum Actinomycetota; class Actinomycetes; order Pseudonocardiales; family Pseudonocardiaceae; genus Amycolatopsis; species Amycolatopsis sp. NPDC049159. The sequence goes on along the minus strand of NZ_JBEZDL010000014.1, from coordinate 61,019 downwards.
CGCGAACCTCGGCTTCCGGCTGCGGCTGCTGCTCGGCATGCTGACGAAGGTGCCGGCGGTGCAGTTCACCAAGGCCCGCAAGGAAGCCGGCATCCTGAACGCGACCGCGGGCCAGTCCACCTACGCCGACCGCGCGCAGGCGATCCTGGCCTACTCGGTGTTCGGCATGGAGTACCCGTTCGAGGCGGCGCCGTCGCACCTGAAGATGGTCGGCCCGGTCGTCCCGCCGCTGCCCGAGGCGGTGGAGCCGGACCCGGCGCTGTCGGCCTGGCTCGACGAGCACGAGTCGGTCGTCTACCTGGCGTTCGGCACCCACATGCGGCTGACCGCGCCCCAGGTGACGGCGATCGCCGAAGCGGCGCGCAAGCTCGGGCCGGAGCACCACGTGCTGTGGAAGCTGCCCAAGGCCCAGCGCGCGCTGCTGCCGGCGGACCTGCCGTCGAACGTGCGGCTGGAGAACTGGGTGCCGTCGCAGTTCGACGTCCTGGCCCACCCGCACGTGCGCGTCTACTACAACCACGGCGGCGGCAACAGCGCGTACGAGGGCGTCTACTTCGGCAAGCCGGGTCTCGTGCAGCCGTTCTGGATGGACTGCCACGACCACGCGGCCCGCGTCCTCGACAGCGGCTGCGGCCTGGTCCTTTCGCACGAGGAGACGGTGTCCGCGGACGCGATCGTCGCGAAGCTGCGAAGGTTGCTGGAGGAGAAGGAGTTCACGGCGAACGCCGAGGACTGGGCGGACCGCTTCCGGTCGGCGGGCGGCGCGTCGGCCGCGGCCGACGCCGTGCAGGCCGCGGTCCGGTGATCGATTCCGTGGTCGGGGAAGGGAAGGACATGTCCGTCAAGTACCCGGTGTCGCAGCCGTACTTGGACGAAACCGAGCTGGCCAACGTGACCGAGGCCGTCACGAGCGGCTGGATCTCCTCGCAGGGCCCGTACGTGGCCCGGTTCGAGGAGGCGTTCGCGGCGTACAACGGGGTGGCGCACGGAGTGGCGTGCTCCTCCGGCACGACGGCGCTGACGCTGGCGTTGCGGGCCCTCGGGATCGGCCCCGGCGACGAGGTGATCGTCCCGGAGTTCACGATGATCGCGTCCGCGTGGGCGGTGACGTACACGGGCGCGACGCCGGTGTTCGTCGACTGCGGGGACGACCTCAACATCGACGTGTCGCTCATCGAAGCGAAGATCACCCCGCGCACCAAGGCGATCATGCCGGTGCACGTCTACGGCCGCCGGTGCGACATGACCGCGATCATGGAGCTGGCGTACGAGTACAACCTGCGCGTGGTGGAGGATTCCGCGGAGGCGCACGGCGTGCGCCCGGTCGGGGACATCGCCTGCTTTTCGCTGTTCGCCAACAAGATCATCGCTTCGGGCGAGGGCGGCATCTGCCTCACGTCGGACCCGCGGCTGGCCGAGCAGATGAAGCACCTGCGGGGCATGGCGTTCAACCGCGACCACACGTTCCTGCACAAGAAGATCGGCTACAACTTCCGGATGACCAACCTCCAGGCGGCGGTGGCCGTCGCCCAGGTGGGGAAGCTGGATTCGATCCTGGCGCTGCGGGCGTCGATCGAGGAGCGCTACGACGCCCGGCTGCGGGACGTCCCCGGCGTGACGCTGATGCCGCGCCGCGACGTGCTGTGGATGTACGACCTGCTGTGCGAGCGCCGGGAAGAGCTGCGGGAGTTCCTCGCTTCCGAGGGGGTCGAGACCCGGGTGTTCTTCAAGCCGATGAGCCGGCAGCCGATGTACCTGGACCCGGTGTGGCCATCGCTGCGCGCGAACCGGTTCGCCGAAGAGGGGCTGTACCTGCCGACGTACACGTCGTTGACGGAGGCCGATCAGGAGTACATCACCGACCGGGTGCGGAAGTTCTACGGTTGCTGATCGCGCGCTGAACGAGGAAAGGCCCGCAGCCACCCCGGCTGCGGGCCTTTCCACGTCAGGGCTTCGGCACCTTGCTGCTCAAGTACGTCAGCACCGCCAGCACCCGCCGGTTGTCGTCTTCGTGCTGGGTCAGGTCCAGCTTCGTGAAGATGCTCGCCGTGTGCTTGCCCACGGCGGCTTCGCTGATCACCATCCGCTGGGCGATCGCCGCGTTCGAGCGGCCCTCCGCCATCAGCTCCAGCACCTGGCGCTCCCGCGGCGTCAAGGCGTCCAGCGGGTCCCGGCGCGAGCGGCTCGCCAGCAGCTTGGAGATGACCTCGGGGTCCATCGCCGTCCCGCCGGCCGCGACCATGCGCAGGGCGTCCACGAACTGGTCGGCGTTGAGCACCCGGTCCTTCAGCAGGTACCCGATCGCCCCCGTGCCGTCCGCCAGCAGCTCGCGGGCGTACGTCTGCTCGACGTGCTGGGAGAGCACCAGCACGGGCATCCCCGGGCGCCGCTTGCGCGCCTCCAGGGCCGCGCGGATGCCCTCGTCGCTGAACTTGGGGGGCAGCCGGACGTCGACCACCGCGATGTCCGGGGTGTGGTCCTCGATGGCCTTCAGCAGCTCGGTCGCGTTGCCGACCGCGGCCACGACGGTGAACCCCTTCGCCTCGAGCAGCCGGGTCATGCCGTCTCGAAGCAGGTAGAGATCCTCCGCGAGGACAACGCGCACGAACCGCTCCTGGGTTTCCGGGCCGGGCGGGGCCGGGGCTGGGTGGTCCAACCGTACCGTCGCCGCACCCGCCCGGTTACCCCGCGTCAGTCCAGCGCGCGCTTCAGGAAACCGCGGATCCCGAAGATCCCGAAGAGCACCGTCGCCGCCACCATGACCACCAGGGAGATCCACAGCGGGATCGACTGGACCTGGGTCGGCATCACCAGCCGGCGCAGGGCCTCCGACACGTACGTCAGGGGATTGGCCGCGCAGATCACCTGGAACCACCGCAAACCGGACAGGCTGAGCCACGGGAACTGGCCGGACCCGGTGAAGATCAGCGGGACCAGCAGGATCGTGAACACCAGGTTGATGTGCCGCGGCGGGACGATCGTGCCGAGCACCATGCCCACCGCCGCGCCGGCCAGCGAACCCAGTGCCACGACCCCGGCCACGCCGGGCAGGGCCGCGACGTCCCAGCGGACGCCGTCGAGGATGAGCAGGCCGATCGGGATCATCACCAGGCCGGCGATGATGCCGCGGATCGCGCCGAACAGCATCTTCTCCACCGCCACCAGGCGGATCGACAGCGGCGCCAGCAGCCTGTCCTCGATCTCCCTGGTCACCGAGAAGTCCAGCACCAGCGGGAGCGCGGTGTTCTGCAGCGCCCCGGTGAACGCGTTCATCGCGACCATGCCGGGCAGCAGGATCTGCGCGTACCCGGCGCCCGCGTACCCGATCTGCGAGAGCACCTTGCCGAAGATGAACAGCAGGAACAGCGGCTGGATCAGCATCTGCGCCAGGAAGGGCAGCAGCTCGCGCCCGGTGACGAAGAAGTCGCGGCCGAGCACGGCGAAGAACGCGCGGGCCTGGCCGGGGCTGCCGGCCTGGCCGGTCCCGGTGCCGATCCCGGGCTGCGGGGTGAGCGTCGTGGCGGTCATCGGAGGTCCCGTCCGGTGATGGAGATGAACACGTCTTCGAGGGTGGGCTTGCCGAACGAAATCCCGGTGACCTCGCACCGCTCGCGGCCCAGCACGGCCAGCACGCCGGGCAGCAGCGACGCCGGTTCCGCTTCGGTGTAGAGGCGGAACTGGACGGCGCTCTCGTCGGCCGCGGCCCGGCCGGTCGCGGCGAGCCGCTCGACCCGGACGACGGCGGGCACCAGCTCCAGCTCCTTGCCGACGGCTTCGGCGGGCGCGTCGGCCAGCGTGACGCCCACGGTGAGCGTCGTGTTGCCCGGCAGCGACCGGGTCAGCGCTTCGGTCGTGTCGAGGGCCAGCAGCTTGCCGTGGTCGACGATGCCGACCCGGTCGCACAGCTTGGCCGCCTCGTCCATGTCGTGCGTGGTGACGACGACGGTGACGCCCTCGGCCGTCAGCTCGGCGACGCGCTCGTGCACGAACAGCCGCGACTGCGGGTCCAGCCCGGTCGCCGGCTCGTCGAGGAACATCACCTTCGGCTTGTGCATCAGGGCCCGGGCGATCATCACGCGCTGGGCCTGGCCGCCGGACATCTCGTCCACCCTGGCCTTCGCCCGCGGGCCGAGGCCCATCCACTCGATCAGCTCGTCGGCCCGGCGGTGCCGCTGCGCCCGCCCCATGCCGTGGTAAGCGGCGTGGAACAGCAGGTTCTGCCGCACCGTCAGCGACTGGTCGAGGTTGTTGCGCTGGGGCACCACGGCCAGCACCTGGCGGGCCGCGGTCGCGTCCTTGACGACGTCGATGCCGGCCACCTCGGCCCGCCCGGACGTCGGCAGCGCGCGCGTGGTCAGCATGCTGACCGTCGTCGTCTTGCCCGCGCCGTTGGGGCCCAGCAGGCCGAAGACCTCGCCCGCGGCGATCGTGAAGCCGAGGCCGTCGACCGCAGGCCGTTCTGCTTTCGGGTACCTCTTCACGAGGTCCCGCACCACCACAGCGTCCTGCACGCTGGTCCTCCAGGAAATCACCGGGCGCGCGGCCCGGGAGGGATCGGAAAGTGCGCATACGGGTGTGGGGAAGGGCCGTGGTGCTGGGGGACAACCTCGGCCCTTCCCCACAGGCGGCTGGTTCGAGGAACCAGCGAGCCGGAAAGCGCGCCCGGGCCGCGGGGGCCCGGGCGCGAAGTCGTCAGGAGACGCGCTTGAGGTGCCGCTCGAGCTCGTCGGCCGCGCGGACGGCGCCGCCGGCCGCGCGCACCTTCGCGCCCATCGCCGCGACCGCGGACCGGATCCGCTCGTCGCCCGCGGTGGTCTGCACCGCTTCGCGCAGCAGCTCCGGAGTGGGCTCCTGGCCGGCCAGGCTGGTGCCCAGGCCGAGCTCGGCGACGCGCTGGGCCACCGCGGCCTGCTCGACGCTCTGCGGCAGCGACACCATCGGCGTGTCGAAGTACAGCGCCTCCATCGTCCCGCCCATGCCGGAGTGGGTGATGAAGGCCGAAGCGTGCTTCAGCACCGCCAGCTGCGGCACCGCGGCGTGCGCCTCGACGTTCGGCGGCAGCTCCCCGAGCTCCGCCTGGTCGAGCGTGCCGACCGACAGCACCACGTGCCAGTCCTCGCCCGTGAACGCCGCCACGACGGCCCGGAAGAAGTCCGGGCGGTCGTTGAACGCCGTGCCGAGCGAAACCAGCAGCACTGGCTTGCCGTCCGACGGCGGCTGCCAGTCGCCCTGGAACGTCCGGTCGCCCAGGCACGGGCCGATGAACGCGAAGTGGTCGTCGAACGTTTCACCGTGGTACTGGAACTCCTTCGCCACGAACGCGAGCGCGAACTCCTCGTGGCCGATGGCGAAGTCGGCGGGGGTGATCTCCGGGACGCCGTGCGCCGCGGTCAGTTCCGCGATCTTCTCGCGGAAGGCCACGCGGGCCGGGTGCTCCTCGCTGAAACCGTTTTCTTCCCCGAGGAACTTCGCCAGCGACCACTCGTCGTTGTAGGCGAAGGACGGGAACAGCTCCACCGCGGGCACGCCCCACTTCGCGGCGAGCACCCGCCCGGTCGCGTAGACCGTGCGGTCGTACAGGATCAGGTCCGGCACGTCGTCGGCGAAGGCCGCTTCGAACACCGGGATGGTCGCGGTGCTCTCCATGACCAGCACCAGCGGCAGCCAGGCGGCGAAGTCGGCGGGCGGGTCCTCGGTGCGCGGCTTCGGCGTCAGGGACGACTCGTAGCGCAGGACCCGTGCTCCCGTCGGTGCCACGAGGTCGGCGAACTGGTCCGTGGTGGCGAAAGTGACGCGGTGACCGCGGCGGACCAGCTCGGCGGCCACGTCCAGCGTCGGCATGACGTGCCCGTACGCGGGGATGTTCAGCAGCGCGATGTGTGCCATGGGAAAGCTCCTCGGAGTGCGGTGGTCGGCCGGGGGCCCTCAGGCACGCAGGTCGTGCTTGCGGGTGTAGTAGGCCATGAAGCCGATGAGCCCGCCGAGGACCACGATCCACTGCACGGTCGTCACCAGGTTGATGTCGTCGAGCGGCAGGGAGTAGGCGAGCACGACGCGGACGACCGCGTCGACGATCATGCCGACACCGAAGACCACCGTCAGCAGGCGCAGGCCGTGACGCATCTTGGGCTCGGTGTCCCAGCGGCGCTCCCAGACCTCGGCGCCGGCGCCACCCCGCTTGGTGCGGGCGATGCTGACCCCGGCGTGCAGGAAGAACGGCTTTTCGAAGAACAGCGTGATCAGCATCCAGACGCCGAACATGGCCGTGAGCCAGCCGTCCTTGGCGAAGAAGAACCGGGCGTCGCCGGAAATCAGGGAAACCGCGGTGCCGATGACCATCATCGTCACCATGAAGAGGCCGAGCCCGTCGATCTTGCGGTACCGGGCGAAGACGTACACGGTGCGGACGACGGGGACGATGCCACCGATGATCGCGGCGGTCAACAGCGGGACGCCGTTCTGGCGCAGGATGTAGTAGACGGCGAGGGGGACGATCAGGTCGAATGCGGCGGAAGCGAACAGCGCCAGCCGCGGGTTCCGGGGTTCCGCGTGGGACTGCGTGCCCGCTTGGGTGCGCTGGATGCCGGCTTCGTTCATTGCTGCTCCTGGGTCATCGCGAGTTCGGTCGCGTTTCCGGTGCCATTCGCTTGCGTCGTGGCGCCGCTTGCGTTGACAACGGTAGTGTCGCGGTGCTGGTCGGCGTGAGCCTGTTAGACCGAACATAGGGGTATGGCTGGCTATACCCCTATGTGTGGCCTAAGCCGATTGTCTCCCCCCTCGGGGCGCCGCAGACTGGGACGACCTCGAGTGCGAGCGGACCCGATCGGGCCGCCCGGAGGGGATGGGGGACGCGATGAGCCGACCAGGAACACTCTCCCGTGGAGAGTATGATCTGCCGATGTCGTCGATTCCCCAGCGGAGCGCATCGGCCGTCCGGCGCGGCTTCGCCGGAATGGCACGACTGGTCGTTCTCGTGCTGTTCGCGGCCGCGCAGGTGTGCGTTCTCACGCTGCCCGCGGCGATCTGGCTGCCGGAATACGTCGCGGCCGCGGGGCTGACCGTGCTGGTCGCCATTCCCGCGTGCCGGGTGCTGCCCGTCCTTTCCCGGAAAAGCGCGCCGTCGCTCTACGGCCGCGCGATCGAATCGCCTTACCTCCCGTTGCCGGTGCTGGAACGCACCGAAAACGGGTGGTACTGGAACGGCTACGACTTCCACCGGTCCCGCTGGGTCTCCCTGGCCCAGCGCCGCGGCCGCTGGTTCTTCACCGACCCGGCGACCTGGCGCGACCTGTGCTGGCTGGTGGTCAACCCGCTGACCGGCGGCGTGGTGGCGGCCCTGCCGGTCGCGCTCGCCGCGTTCGGGGCGTTCCTGCTGGTCTCGCCGCTGACCGCGCCGCACCTGGCGACCGGCGAGTGGTACTTCCCGCTGCCCATGGACACGCCGGCCGGGGTCGCCGGGACCGCCGTCGCGGGGCTCGCGCTGCTGGTGCTGGGCCTGGTGGCCGCGCCCGGCGCGGTCAGCCTGCACGAGGCCTGGACGCGGTGGCTGCTGGCGCCCGACGAGCGCACGCTGCTGGCGCGGCGGGTGGAGCGGCTCTTCGCGACGCGGGCCGCGGCCATCGACGCGCAGGCCGCGGAGCTGCGGCGGATCGAGCGCGACCTGCACGACGGCGCCCAGGCGCGGCTGATCGCGATCGGCATGTCGCTCAGCACCGCCGAGATGCTGCTCGACACCGACCTCGACGAGGTCCGGCGGCAGCTGGCGGGTGCGCGTGACCTGTCCGCGGCCGCGCTGCGGGAGCTGCGGGGGCTGGTGCACGGCATCCAGCCGCCGATGCTCGCCGACCGCGGCCTCGGCGCCGCCCTCGAGGACCTCACGATGGACGCGCCGGTGCCCACCGACGTCGAGGTCGGCCTGATCGGCAGGCCGGACGCGGCACTGGAGTCGGCGGTCTACTTCTCCGTGGCCGAACTGCTGGCCAACGCGGCCAAGCACGCGGCCGCCAAGCGGGTGCGGGTCAGCGTCACCCACCGGCCGGGCGTCCTGCGGGTCGTCGTCGCCGACGACGGCAAGGGCGGCGCCGACTTCAGCCGCGGCAGCGGGCTCGTCGGGGTCCAGCGGCGGGTCGCGGCGTTCGACGGCGTCGTGGAAATCGACAGCCCGGCGGGCGGCCCGACCGAAATCACCATCCTCATTCCGTGCGTCCTGCCATCAGCCGAACAGTAAACTGATATCGGGGGATCGAAATGCGTCGTGGGATCGTGGTGTGCCTGTTCGCTCTCGTCACTTCTTTTTCGGTGGCCGGGTGCGACCATTTGATCGATCTGGGCTGTGCGGATCGGTCGTGCCATTTCAACCTCGTCAGCGGTGGCAAGGTCGACCTCGGCGGGCAGGAACTGGAAGTGCAGAAGGTCGACAACAATTCCGTGACCTTCCTGTCGAACGGGATCAGCGTCTCGCTGTTCCAGGGGGTCGACATCAATTTCCTCGGGTACCACCTGCACCTCGGGGAGATCCGCGGCGGCGAAGCCAGCTTGGACGTCACCCGGAATTAGCCGGGAGTTCGTCTCGCGGCCGCTCTGAACCGGTGAAGGCCCTGGTCAAGACAGGGGTTACGGTCCGTGCTGTAGTCACCTAGGTTGGTCGTCAATTGGACCAACATGCGGTGGGGGCGACCCTTTCGCGGGTTTCTGGGGTGACTATGCGTAATGATCTTCTTCGTGCGCGACCACGGTTGCGCACGGCGGCGGTCGTCCTGGCCGGCGTACTCCTGACGTCCGGTCTGGCGGCGGCCGGCGCCGCGGCCGATCCGGCCGCGAAGTTCTCGCCGAGGGTGCGGAGCCTCGTCGGCGAGCTGACCCTCGACGAGAAGCTTTCCCTGGTGCACGGCGGCACGGACCCGAACAGCGTCGGCGAAGCGGGTTACGTGCCCGGTGTGCCGCGCCTCGGCATCCCGTCGCTGCGGCTGGCGGACGGCTCCGCCGGGGTGCGCGTCGACAAGCCGTCGGTCGTCATGCCGGCGCCGGTTTCGCTCGCGTCCAGCTTCGACGAGTCGCTCGCCACCCGCTACGGCGCCGGCGTCGGCCGCGAAGCCCGGGCGCTGGGCACCGACGTGCTGCTGTCGCCGATGGTGAACACCATCCGGATCCCGTACGGCGGGCGCAACTTCGAGACCTTCAGCGAGGACCCGCTGCTGACGTCGCGGATCGCCGCGGCGGAGGTCAAGGGCATCGCGGGCCAGGGCACCATCCCGGTGGTCAAGCACCTCGCCGGCAACAACCAGGAGAACGACCGGCAGACGATCAACGTCCAGATGGACGACCAGACGCTGCACGAGGTCGAGCTGCCCGGGTTCGAGGCGGCGGTGAAGGCCGGCGCCGGCGCGGTGATGTGCTCGTACAACAACCTCAACGGGCCGTCCGCGTGCGCGAACGGCGACCTGCTGACCGGGATCCTGCGGGAGCAGCTGGCGTTCAAGGGCTGGGTGATGTCGGACTGGCGGATGTCGCTGACGCCCGAGTCCCTGCCCAAGGGCCTCGACCAGGAGATGCCGGACGGCACGTACTTCGGCGACCAGCTCAAGACCGCGATCGGCGAAGGCAAGATCCCGCAGTCCGCTTTGGACACCGCGGTCGCGCGCATCCTCGGCCAGCTGGACCGGTTCCACCTGCTCGACAACCCGGCGCGCCCGGCGCGTGACCTGTCCGGCCTGACGGCGACCGCGCAGGACGTCGCCCAGGCCGGCGCGGTCCTGCTGCGCAACGAAAAGGCGGCGCTGCCGCTGAGCACCGCGAAGTCGGGCAAGGTCGCGGTGATCGGTTACAACGCGAAGACGCCGAAGCTCAACGGCGGCGGCAGCTCCCACGTGCTCCCGTCGGCCACGCCGGCCACCCCGCTGGACGTCATCAAGAAGCGCGCGGGCAGCACCACGACCTACACCACGGGCTACGACCCGGCGGGCGAGGTCGTCCCGGCGAACGCGCTGTCCCCGGCCTACACCCAGGGCGGCGGGCTGCCTGCCGGCTCGGAAGGCGTGTTCTACAACGGCACGATCACCGCGCCGGTCGAGGGCGACTACAGCATCCAGCTGCAGGCCACCGGCGGTGGCGGCTTCCTCCAGGTGGACGGCGCCGCGAGCGGCCTGTTCGGCGACTCCATCGCGACCGGCTACACCGGCATCACCGTGCACCTGACCGCGGGCCAGCACTCGCTGCTGCTCTACGGCTTTGCGGACTTCGTCAAGCCGCTGCAGGTGAACCTGCACTGGCTCACCCCGGTCGCGGCCACGGCCAAGATCGCCGAGGCGGTGGCGGCGGCCAAGCTGGCCACGACGCCGATCGTGTTCGCCTACGACGACAGCTCCGAGGGCCTCGACCGCCCGGACCTGTCGCTGCCGGGCTACCAGGACGAGCTGATCGACGCGGTCGCCACGGCCAACCCGCGCACGGTGGTCGTCCTCAACACGGCGTCCGCGGTGAAGATGCCGTGGCTGGCGAAGACGGCCGCGGTGCTGGAGATGTGGTACCCGGGCCAGAAGGGCGCGGAAGCGACGACGGCGCTGCTGTACGGCGACGCCAACCCGCAGGGCAAGCTGACCCAGACGTTCCCGGTGGACGAGGCCCACACGCTCGTCAGCGGCGAAGCCGGCCTGTACCCGGGCCAGGACGGCCAGGTGAAGTACACGGAGGGCGTCGACGTCGGCTACCGCTGGTACGCGGACAAGAAGGTGACCCCGCTCTTCCCGTTCGGCTACGGCCTTTCGTACACGTCGTTCGCCTACAGCGGCCTGACGGCCACGAACGCGTCGGACGGTGGTCTGGACGTGAAGGTGACGGTGCGGAACACGGGAACCCGGACGGGAACCGAGGTGGCCCAGGTGTTCCTCGGCCCGAGCCCGCAGGTGACGGCCCCGCAGGCCCCGACGGCGCTGGGTGGCTACGCGAAGGTGACGTTGACGGCGGGCGCGTACCGGACGTTGACGATCCACGTGGACCCGCGCCAGCTGAGCTACTGGGACTCGGCGGCGAAGGCGTGGAAGCGGGGAGGCGGGACGCGGTCGGTGAAGGCGGGTTCGTCTTCGGCGTCGCTGCCGCTGGGCACGCAGGTCGCGGTGAACTGACGCTGATCGGACGGCCGGTGCTCCCGAACAGGGGCACCGGCCGTTTCGTGTGCGCGCAGGTTGTCGTGAGAGTTCAAGAGCTGTCCTGTAAGTCATCGGAGCCAGAGCACGATGGCGGCGATGGTGAGTTCAGCCTGGTAGCAGGCGGCGCGTTTGGCGTAGCGGGGGCCAGGTCACGGAACTGCTCGAGTCGGTTGAAGCACCGTTCGACCACTTGTCCGTCAACTCACCGCGACCAGCCACCGGGCACAACTACCAGAGCCCGGCTCAACCACTTACAGGACACGCCCTCAGGAGGGTTCCAACCCTCCTGAACACTCACGACAACCTGCACGGCGACCGGGCCCACGCACACGGACGGCCGGCACCCTGGTTCGGGTGCCGGCCGTCCGGAAAAGGATCGTCAGCCGTTCGTCACCGGTAGGTGGCGGAGGCCTCGGATGATCGCCGAGCGCCGGCGGTCGGCCGGGCCCGTCTGACGCAGGTTCGGCAAGCGCGTTGCCAGGACCCGGAACGCCACGTCCGCCTCCAGCCGCGCCAGCGGCGCGCCCAGGCAGTAGTGGGAGCCGCCCGAGAAGGACAAGTTGTCCGGGGTGGTCGGGCGGGTGATGTCGAAAACGTCGGGACGAGACCACACGGCGGGGTCGCGGTTGCAGCCCGCCGTCAGGATCACCACCGCCGTGTCGGCCGGGATCACCGTGTCCCCGACCTCCACGTCCACTGTGGACACGCGGCTGGACTGCTGGACCGGGGCCTCGAACCGCAGGGACTCCTGCGCCGCCTGCGGGGCCAGGTCCGGGTCGGCCACCAGCTTGTCCCACTGGGCCCGCTGTTCCAGCATCGTCTTGACGCCGATGCCGATCAGGTTGACCGTCGACTCCGCGCCCGCCAGCGTCAGCAGCTGGCACATCGACACCAGCTCGTGCGTCGTGAGCCGGTCCTCGGCGCGGGCCGTGAGGAGCTTGCTGACCGCGTCGTCGCCCGGGTGGGCCAGGCGCATCTCCATCAGCTCGGTGAACAGCGCGTCCAGCTCGTCCAGCGACCGCTGCACGCCCGCGATGTGCTCCGCCGACGTGATCTCGTCGAAGATCGTGCCGAACTTCGGGCCGTGCTCCAGGTACCTGCTCAGGAACGGCTCGGGGATGTCGAAGATGGTCGCGACGACCGTGACCGGGATGAGGTCGGCGAACGTCGCCATCAGGTCGAACTCCCGGCTCGTGTCGACCCGGTCGAGCAGCTCGTGGCAGATCGCCGTCAGCTTGTCGCGGAACCCGAGGATCGCCTTGGGGCTCAGGAACGGCGTGGCCAGCTTGCGCAGCCGCGCGTGGTCGGCGCCGTCGGCCCCGAGCATCGAGTTGTCGAACGACGTGATGACCGGGCTGATCGGCTTGCCGTCGGACTTGAGCACGCCGAACCGCCGGTCGCGCAGCACCTTCGTGGCCGTCGCGTGGTCGACCGTCGTCCACGCGCCGAGCTCGCTGCGGTGCAGCGGGCCCTTCGCGCGGATCTTTTCGTAGAGCGGGTAGGGATCCTCCGGGCCGCGCAGCAGCAGCGCCAGGGGATCGCCGAGTTCGCCGAGGGTCCACAGCACCCGCATCTGGGTGGTCATGTCCTCGGCCGTCTGGACCGGCATCGCTTTCCTCCTACGCCTTTCCGGCGGTGATCAGCCCGGCGACACCGCGCACGGTCGGGGCTTCGAACACCTGGGAGATCCGCAGCTTGACGCCGAGGTCCCGGCTGATCCGGGAGCACAGCTGGGCGGCGGACAGCGAGTTGCCGCCCTGCCGGAAGAACGAGACGTCGCTGGCGATCGAGGGCACGCCGATGATCTCGCGCAGGAAGCCCGCCACCGCGGCTTCGGTGTCCGAAAGGGACTCGGCCACCGGGGCGGCCGAGGCGATCCGGCGGCTCGCCGCCAGCTCGGCCAGCGCCCGCCGGTCCAGCTTCCGGTCCTCCAGCACGGGCAGCCGCTCCAGGCGCTGCACCAGAGCCGGCACCAGATAGCCGGGCAGCCGCTCGGCCAGCCGGGTGCGCAGTTCTTCCTCACCCGGGGCTTCGCCGGAACCGGCGTAGAACAGGCACAGGTCCTCGTACGCGCCGTCGGCCCCGGTCACCGGCACGACCGCGCACGCGCCGACACCCGGTACGCGCCCGGCGTTGTGCTCGACGTCGTCGAGTTCGATGCGGTGGCCGCGGATCTTGACCTGGCGGTCCGCGCGGCCTTCGAAGTGCAGCAGCCCGCCGGCGGTCCAGCGCCCGAGGTCACCGGTGCGGTAGACGCGTTCCGGGCCGGACGGCAGGGCGAGCTCGACGAACTTGCGCGCGGTCAGCGAAGGGTCCTCGAAGTACCCGAGCGCCAGCCCCTTGCCACCCAGGCAGATCTCGCCGCTCTCGCCGACGTCGCACAACCGGTCGCCGTCGAGGATGTACGCCTGGGTGTTGGGGAACGGCAGGCCGAGCGGGACCGAATCCGGCGAGGTGCAGTCCTCGGGCCGGACGCGGTGGCAGGTGGCCGCCACGCTCGACTCGACCGGGCCGTACATGTTGTACAGCGGGATGTCCGGGTACGCCTCGAGGAACCGGGCCGCGTGCCGGGCCGAGAGCTTCTCGCCGCCGGTGCCGACGGCCCGCAGGCCGGCGAACGCGTCGAGGTCGTTGTCGACCATGCTGTGGAACACCGCGGTGGGCGGGAAGATCGTGGTGACGCCGTGGATCGCGACCAGGTCACGCAGTTTTGTCGCCAGCTCGAGGGTGTCCTCCAGCAGTACCAGGGTGCCGCCGTTGAACAGCACGCCCCACGAGTCGAGGCCGAAGGCGTCCCACGTCGCCGCGAGCGCCTGCGGCATCACCGCGCCGGAGTCCAGCGGCGTGAACAGCCAGTCGTCGAAGAGCCGCACGTTGCCGCGGTGCGCGGTCACCACGCCCTTCGGCGTCCCGGTGGTCCCGGAGGTGAAGAACACGGCGCACGCGTCGTCCGCGCCGACGTCGACCGCGGCCGGGCGGGCGCCGAGGATCGGTTGCGCCGGCGGTGACCACATCGACGGCCACCGGGCCCCGCGCTCGGCGGCCACCACCGGGCCGCCGAGGTGCTCGATCAGCTCCGCGAGCCGGGTCCGCGGCCAGCGCAGGTCCAGGGCCGCGTAGGCGGCACCGCACTTGAGCACGGCCAGCAGCGTCGCGAACAGCTCGGGGGAGCGGGGCAGCAGCACCGGCACGATCGAGCCGCGCCCGACCCCGCGCGCCTGCAGCTCGGCCGCGTACGCGTCGGCGGTCTCCGCCAGCTCCCGGTAGGTGATGTCGCGGCCCCGGTGGTGCAGCGCGGTGCGGGCCGGCCAGCGGTCCGCGCACCACTCGAACAGGCCGTGCATGGTCTCGGCCCGCTCGAACGGGCGGGGCGCCGGGTTGAAGGACGTCGTCATCGGGTGCTCCCGCGTTCGGTGATCAGCTCCGCCAGCGCGGCCGGCGTCGGGTGGGAGAAGGCGGCGGACAGCTTCAGCCGGACCCCGGTCTTCTTCTGGATCGACTGGACGAGCTGGGCGGCGAGCAGCGAGTGCCCGCCACTGGCGAAGAAGTTCGTGTCCTCGGTGACGTCGTTGCGCTTGAGCAGGGTCGCGAACATCGCCATGACGGCGGCCGTCGTGGCGTCCGGGACGACCTCGGCGGGCACTTCGGCCGGCGGCCCGGCGGTGGCGGCCAGTTCGGCGACCGCCGCCCGGTCCACCTCGTGCCCGGCGGTCTCGGGCAGCGCGTCGACCCGCAGGTACCAGGCCGGGCGTGCCCGCGGCGGCAGCGCCGTCTCGGCGTGCCGCGCCAGGTCGGCGGCCAGCTGCGGCTTGTCCGGCGCGTGCACCACGGCGACCAGCTCGGTCCCCTCGTCGGTGACCCGGGCGGTGACGGCCGCCGCGACGACGTCGGTGTACGCGGTCAGCGCGTCCTCCACCGTCGCCAGGTCGACGCGGGTGCCGCCGAGGAACAGCTGGCGCTCGCGCGGGCCGTGGACGTGCAGGGACCCGTCGGTGCGCCAGTGCGCGAGCACGCCGGTGGCGGTCCCGGCCAGCCGGAGCTCCCCGCGCACGCCCAGCGGCAGCCGCCGCCCGTCCGGGGCGACGACGTCGGCTTCGAGGCCCGCGACCGGCATGCCGTCGCCGAGCACCCAGCGTCCGGCGCCGGAGAACACGGTGTGGACGTCGGCTTCCAGCGCGCGCAGCGTGCGGACGAGCGGGGCGGGCGCGGGTTCGGCGCCGATCAGCGCGGTCCGGCCGCCGGCGGCTTCGCCGAGGTGCTCGACCACGCGGGACCAGACGGCGGGGGTGGCGTGCACGACGCCGGCGTCGTGGCGGGTGAGCAGGCCGGCGAGCAGCCGGCCGTCGGTGCGGGCCGCGTCGGGCGCCACGACCAGCGGGGCGCCGGTGGTCAGGGCCAGCAGCAGTTCGGCGACGGCGGCACCGGTGGCCGGGGAGGTCAGCCACAGCACCGGGCGCCCCGGCGGCACGAGCGCGGCGCTGTGCCGGGCGGCCGCGGCGAGTTCGCGGTGGGTCACGCCGATCAGTGCCGCGCTGTCCGGGGACACGGCCCCGGCGTCCGGCTCGACGGCGACGGTGACCGCGTACGAGATCGGCCGCCACGGGATCGAGGCGTGCGGCGCGGTTTCCGCCGCGCCCAGCACCAGCTTCGCGCCCGACACGACCTCGAGGACGTCGGCCTGGCCCGGGTCGGCCGTGGTCACGGTGGCGCCGGCCAGCCAGCCGCCGAGCACCGCGGCCGCGAGTTCGCGCCCGCGCGGGGCGACCACGGCGACCAGGTCGCCCGGCGCTGTCCCGGCGTCGGCCAGCAGGGTCGTGACGGCCGAAGCGGCCCGCCAGAGTTCGCGGTAGGACGTGGTGCCGTCGTCGGTGACGAGGGCGGGCGCGCCGGGGTTTTCCCCGGCGGTGCGGGCGATCGCGGTGAGCACGGTGTCCGGCGACGCCGGTTTCGCGGGCGCGTCCAGCACCCGGCGGTCGGTGGCGCCCCACGAGTCCAGCTCGCCCAGCGGCCGGTCCGGCGCACCCGCGGCCGCGACGAGCAGGGCGTCGTAGCGCTCCAGCAGCAGGCCGACGTCGTCGCCACCGAGTACTTCGGCGCCGTACACCGCCTTGACGCGGCTCTCGCCGGCCGAGGGCAGGATGACGAACTCGAGGTCGAACTTGCTGTGCCCCGGGTCGATTTCGGCGACTTCGGCGGGCGCGCCGCCGATGCTCGTGGCCGCCCGCCCGCCGAAGGGCAGGTAGTTGAACACGTGCCGGAACATCGTGGTGCGCCAGGAGGAATCGGCGCGCTCGACCTCGGGCAGCAGGACGTCCATCGGCACGTCCGCGTGCGCGATCGCCTCGAAGAACAGGTCGCGCACGCGGCGGCTGAACGTCCGGAACGTCTCGGCCGGGTCGATGCGCACGCGCAGCGGGACGATGTTGACGTGGTAGCCGATCGCGCGCTGGGCCTGCTGGCTGCGCACGTTCACCGGGAAGCCGACGGCGAGGTCGGGGCCGGCACCGTGGGCGTGCAGCAGCAGGTAGTAGGCGGCCAGCAGCAGGACGACGTCGGGGGCCTTGAGGTCCTTCTGCAGCGCGGTGACGACGTCCTTCGCTTCGGGCGAGAACGCGCGGACCAGCTGCTCGCCGCGCAGGGTCGGCTGGGCGCTTTCCTGGCCGCCGCACCACAGTTCGAGGCCGCTCGCGTCGAAGTCGCGCAGGTGCTCGCGCCAGAAGGCGAGGCTCGCCGGCTTCGGCTCGGACTCCGGCCACAGCGGGACGGGCTCGCTCGCGTCGGGGAGGTCCCCGGCGAGCACGGCGTCGTACGCGGCCGCCAGCTCCTCCAGGAAGATCGACATCGAGGTGCCGTCGAAGATCAGGTGGTGCACGGCCACGCCGACGGAGTCGTGCTCCGGGCCGTGGTAGAGGCCGACGCGCAGCAGCGGGGTGCCGTCGAGCGTGAACGGCCGCGTGATCAGCTCGCGCAGCCCGGCGTCGACGTCGGTGGTGTCCTCGCCCTCCAGGCGGAGCGGGAAGGACGGCAGCACCTCCTTCGTCAGCCGGGTGTCGTCGGCGTGGAAGACGGTCCGCAGCGCGTCGTACCGGCGCACCAGCCGCGTGACGGCTTCCTGCAGCACGGCCCGGTCGAGCCGGCCCGCCACCCGCAGCGCGACGCCCGGGACGTTGTTCACGCCTTCGCCGGGGACCAGCCGCTCCAGCAGCCAGAGGCCTTCTTCCTTGCGGGTCGCGGGGATCCGCGCGCCCTCAGTGGTCGGCATGTCCGGTCCCTTCGGGGAGGTCTTCGACGGTGGTGAAGGCGTGCGGGATCGCTTCGGCGGGCAGCCGCGCGGCGAGGTACGCGCGCAGCTCGGCGACGAACGTGCTCGTCTTGGCGGCCCGCGAAGGCGCGTTCGCGTAGGCGGTGAAGGGCAGCCCGGGCGTGGCGGCCGAGCCGGGCACGAGCACCGGCTCGCCGGCCCGGACGTAGAC
This sequence comes from Amycolatopsis sp. NPDC049159, assembly GCF_040648295.1. Taxonomy (NCBI): domain Bacteria; kingdom Bacillati; phylum Actinomycetota; class Actinomycetes; order Pseudonocardiales; family Pseudonocardiaceae; genus Amycolatopsis; species Amycolatopsis sp. NPDC049159. Next base: position 43,402 of record NZ_JBEZDL010000014.1, on the reverse strand, counting down.
GACGTCGACCAGGCCCGGGCCCTCGGCGGACCAGGTCACCGCGGCCTGGTAGCCGCGGCGCTTGCCGATCTCGTGGAGGTCTTCGGGGTCCGGCGCGGTGACCGCGGCGGGGGTGCGGCCGGTGTCGAGCTTCGCCAGCTCGGCCAGCTCGCGCGCGACCCGGCCGTTCGGCACGCCGGTGATCCGCGCGGACGGCGGCCGGACGTCGCTGAGCAGCGCCTCCAGCGCGCCCGGGTCCCAGGCCGCGGTCAGCGCCGGCTCGACCGTCTCGGCGGGTTCCTTGCGCAGCACGGCGTCGTAGCGGTGCCGGCTGAGCTCGTTGTGGTGGTGGGCCCGCTTGAGCCGGACGTCCGCCGCCGCGATCCCGGGCAGCGTCGCGGCCAGCGCCGGGAAGAAGTCCGGGTCGACGAGCAGTTCCTTCTCTTCCAGCACGCTGTTCTCGACGATCTCGCGGGCCGACTCGGGCGCGGCGGCGAGCTCGTCGGCCAGCACCGCGGTCCGGAACGCCCGCAGCAGCCGCAGGTTCCGCACGTCGCCGACGAACACCGCGCCGCCGGGCGCGAGCAGCGCGGCCGCCTGCCGCAGCACGTCCGCGAGGTAGCCGATGTCCGGGAAGTACTGGATGACCGAGTTGATCACCACGGTGTCGAAGTGCTGGTCCGGCAGGCCGGAGAAGTCGTTGGCCTCGCGGTTGTGCAGCGTCACGTGGGCCAGTGCGGGGTCTTGGGCGACCTGGCCGGTGAGCGTCTCGACCACGGTGGCGGAGAAGTCCGTCGCCACGTACTCCTCGCACGACGGCGCGAGCTTGGCCATCAGCAGGCCGGTGCCGACGCCGATCTCCAGCACCCGGCGGGGCCGCAGCGACGTGATCCGCTCGACGGTCGCGTCCCGCCACTCCCGCATCTGCGCGAGCTCGATCGGCAGCCCGGTGTAGGTGCTGTGCCAGCCCACGAAGTTCTCCCCGAGCCCCCCGGACTCGGGGAGTTCGCCGTAGACCCATTCGTAGATCAGCTGCCACTCGTCGACGCGCTTGCGGTCGTCGCCGTCCTCGGCGACCGGGTCCCGCGGCACGACGTGGGCGACGAGCCGCCCGGTGCCGGGTTCGCGGGTCACGCGGGCGCGCGCGATCCCGGGGTGCCCGGCGAGCGCGGCTTCGGCTTGGCTTTCCGTGCCGGTGCCCAGACCGGTCGGTGACGTCGGCATCAGCTCTCCTGCTGGATTTCCGGAAGAAGGGGGGCGATCAGACGAGCAGGCCGCGGACGGCCTGCGCGACCTCCGGCTGGCTGAGCAGGCCGGAGTGGTCGATGTCGAAGCGGACTTCGCGCGCGCCGATCTCCAGCGCGCCGGGCAGTTCGGCCGAGCGGATCACGTCGACGCCGGCCAGGTCGGCGGGGACGGTCAGCTGCGAGGCCGCCACGAGGTAGGTCATGTAGCTGCTGAACCACGAGACCAGCTCCTCGGCGCGGTCGGCTTCCAGGCCGACGCGCTCGAAGGCGGTGCCGCCGACCTCGCGGTAGATGCGCACGAACTCCTTCGTGAGCGTCTCGAGGTCGTCGTGGGTCTGCTGCGCGGTCTCGCCGGCGGCGTGCGCGTCGCGGACCTCGTCGTCGGTGAGCACGGCCGCGAGGGCGTCCACCACGCGGAAGAAGCCGTAGTGGAGCACGGTGAACCCGGTCGCGGCGGTCGGGTCGAACAGCACGACCCGCGGCTTGTCCTGCCAGGTCGCGATCCGGTCGGCGATGGCCAGCGCGAACACGCTGGACGCGCAGTAGCCGAACACCGCCTTGACCTCGACGCCGCTGGCCCGCAGCTCGGTGGTCCACCGGTCGAGGTAGTCGTCGCCGTTCATGCCGGTTTCGTCGCCGACGGCGGGCGGCAGGCTCTCCCACACGCCGTAGGGCGTCTCGAGGTGGGTCGCGAGCTCGGCGAACCCCGCCTCCGGTCGCCCGGTGACCGTGAAATCAACCGTGATGATTACTTCCTTGTCGTCCGACTGCTCGTCGATCGGGTGCCATGAATGGAGTTCGGCCACGATTTCCCGCCCTGTCTTTAACTAGCGCAGTCCGGCAGAATAAAGATTTCCGCACGTTGAAGTTAGCAGCGGCCGATCGGGCCGGTAACCCCTAGCGCGCCCCTAAGCAAGAGGCTGGTGAGCAGCGGTTTCGGGGGGTTAGGGGTTGGAGCGGTCAGCGGCGTCGCCGTAGTGTTCGGCGAGGTTGGATAAACTCGGGAATGAGGGCGATCGATGGGTGCGGTAACGGTTCTGCCGGACGACGCCCGGTATGCCGATCTCGTGCGCGGGGTGAACCAGCGCTGGGTCGGCAAACCCGATTACGTCTGCGTGGCGACCTCCACCGAAGAGGTCGTGGCCGCGGTCGGCACCGCCGTCCGCGAGGGCAGGCGGATCGCGGTCCGCAGCGGCGGCCACTGCGTCGAGGCGATGGTCGGCGCCCCGGACGTCCAGGTGGTCATCGACCTTTCCGAGCTCAACCGCATCGACTTCGACCCCGGGCGCGACGCCTTCGCCGTCGAGCCGGGCGCGACCGTGGGCCAGGCCTACCGGACGCTGTACAAGCGCTGGGGTGTCACCATCCCGGCCGGCTCCTGCCCGAGCGTCGGCCTCGGCGGGCACATCGCGGGCGGCGGGTACGGCCCGCTGTCGCGGAAGTTCGGCTACGTCTCCGACCACCTGTACGCGGTCGAGGTCGTCGTGGTGGACGCCGACGGCACCGCCCGCGCGGTGGTCGCGACCCGCGACCCCGACGACGAGAACCACGACCTCTGGTGGGCCCACACCGGCGGCGGTGGCGGCAACTTCGGCGTGGTCACGCGCTACTGGCTGCGGATCCCCGGCGTGACCGGCGCCCCGAGCGCACTGCTCCCCACCCCGCCCGCGCGGCTGCTGGTGCAGCAGGACGTCTGGGTCTGGGACATGCTCGACGAAGCCGCGTTCACCCGCCTGCTGCGCAACCACGGCGACTGGTACGAGCGCAACAGCGCGCCCGGTTCGCCCTACGACGACCTCTACAGCGGCCTCTGGTGCGGCACGCGCGCTTCGCAGTTCGTCGCCATGTCGACCCAGATCGACAGCTCCCTCCCGAACGCGGCCGGCCTGCTCGACGACTACGTGGCCGCGATCCGCCGCGACCTCGGCGTCGCCCCGGCGCTGAGCAGCCGCCAGGAGCTGCCGTGGCTGCACTCGACGTCGTGGGGCGGCATCGCCGACAGCGGCGACCACACGCTGAGCTTCAAGATCAAGGCGGCCGACCTGCGCAAGCCCTGCACCGACGAGCAGGCCGGCAAGATCTACCGGCACCTGCTGCGCGAGGACTACGGCAACCACCGCGCCGGTGTGATGTTCGTCGGCTGCGGCGGGCAGATGAACGCCCTTTCGCCGGCCGACACCGCGATCGCGCAGCGCGACTCGATCCTCAAGCTCGTCTACTCGACGCACTGGGACGCCTCCGAGCAGCCCGAGGCGCACCTGGCGTGGCTGCGCGAGTTCTACGCGGACGTCTACGCGGGGACCGGCGGGGTGCCGGTGCCGGACGAGCGCACCAACGGCTCCTACGTGAACAACCCGGACTTCGACGTGCAGGACGAGCGGTGGAACCGCTCCGGGCTGGCCTGGCACGAGCTCTACCACCAGCACAACTACCCGCGGCTGCAGCGGGTCAAGGCGCGCTGGGACCCGGGCGACGTGTTCCGGAACCCGTTTTCCGTGCGTCTTCCTTGAGAGCCGGACGCCCGACCCCGGAGGTACACCAGTGGCCACCCCGACCCTGACGACCGAGCACGAGCACACCGGCAGCGGTCACGACGTCGTGCCCCTGATCGTCTCCGCCGACAGCAAGGCGGGCCTGCGGTCGAAGGCCCACCGCCTCGCGCGCTACCTCGCCGAGCACCCCGACACGCCGTTCGAGTCGTTCGCGCGCTCGGTCGCCGCCGAGGACACCGGCCGCGCGCACCGCGCCGTGCTGCTCTCCGGCGGGCGCGACGGCGGCCTGCGCGGGCTGGAGGCGCTGGCGGCCGGGCAGAACCCGCCCGACGTCGTGCGCGGCAGCGCCCGGCGCGCCGAGCGGGTCGTGTTCGTCTTCCCCGGCCAGGGTTCGCAGTGGCCGGGCATGGCGCTGGACCTGCTGGAGTGGTCGCCGGTGTTCGCCGGGGAGATCGCGCGCTGCGACGCCGCGCTTGCGGCGTTCGCCGATTGGTCCATTGTGGACGTCCTGCACGGCCGCCCCGGCGCGCCCACGCTGGACGACGGCGCCGACGTCGTGCAGCCGGTGCTGTTCGCGGTGATGGTGGCGCTGGCCGCCCTCTGGCGTTCGCACGGCGTGGAACCCGCCGCCGTCGTCGGGCACAGCCTCGGCGAGGTCGCCGCGGCCTGCGCGACCGGCGCGCTGTCCCACCAGGACGGCATGCGGGTGGCCGCGCGGTGGAGCCAGGCGCAGGCCACGCTGTCCGGCCGCGGCGACATGATCTCCGTCCCCCTGCCGGTCGCCGACGTCCGGTCGCGGCTGGCGGGCCGGGACGGGCTCGACATCGGTGCCGTGAACGCGCCGTCGTGGGTGGTCGTCTCCGGTGATTCCGGTGCGGTGGAGGAGCTCCTGGCCGACCTGACCGCCGAGGGCGTGCGGGCCCGGCGCATCCCGGTCGGGCTGGCCGCGCACTCGCGGCACATCGACGGCATCCGCGACCGGCTGCTGGCCGACCTCGCCCCGCTCGCGCCGTCGTCGACCGCCGTCCCGTTCCACTCGACGGTGACCGAAGGACCGCTCGACACCGCCGTCCTCGACGCCCGCTACTGGTTCCGGAACCTGCGCAACCCGGTCCGCTTCGACGAGGCCACCCGCGGGCTCGTCGCGCAGGGCCTCGGCGTCTTCGCCGAGATCAGCCCGCACCCGGTGCTCACGGTCGCGGTGCAGGACACGATCGACACGCTGGACGGCCGCGCGGTGGTGCTCGGCTCGATCCGCCGTCGTGAAGACGGCCCGCGCTCGTTCCTCGGCTCGCTCGCCGCGGCCTACGTGTCCGGCGTCGGCGTCGACTGGACGGCGGCCTTCCCCGGCGGCGCGGAGCCGGTGACGCTGCCGGAGTCCGGTTCGGACGCCACGGTCGCCGCCGCCGGCCTGCTGGCCGCCGGGCACCCGCTGCTCGGCGCGGCCGTCGAACTCGCCGAGGACGGCGGCTGGCTGTTCACCGGACGGCTGTCGGCCGCGCAGCAGCCGTGGCTGGCCGGGCACACGGTGTTCGGCCGGACCGTGCTGCCCTCGGCCGTGCTCGTCGAGCTGACCCTGCACGCCGCGTCCGAGCTGGGCTGCGCCCGGATCGAAGAGCTCACCCAGCACCTGCCGGTCGTCTTCGCCGAAGAGGCGTTGTGCCTGCAGGTGCGGATCGGCCCGGTCGACGACGCCGGGGCGCGCCGGATCGGCGTGTTCGCCCGGCCCGACTCGGTCGGCGCCGCCCAGGGCGGGCCGTGGACGCGGCACGCGACCGGGATCATGGCCGAGACCGCGGGCGCGGCGGGCGCGGCCGCGCCACCGGTCGAATGGCCGCCGCCGGGCGCGGTCGCCGAAGACGCTTCGATCGCGCGGGATCGCTTGCGGGCGCACGGGATCGAGCTCGGTCCCGAGTTCGGCGGGCTCACCGGCGCCTGGTCGCTCGACGGCGAGCTGTTCGCCGAAGTGGCGTTGCCGGTGCAGGCCGGGAGCGGTGCCGGGTACGGCATCCACCCCGCACTGCTGGACTCCGCGCTGCAGTCGGTCGCGTTGTTCCCCGCCGCGGCGGAGTCCGAGGGCTGGCTCGCGTCGTCGTGGAGCGGGCTGGCCCTGCACACGGCCGGCGCGCCGGCGCTGCGGGTCCGGCTGCGGGCCACCGGCCCGGACTCGGTGTCGGTGGCGGCCACCGACAGCGTGGGGCGCCCGGTCTTCTCCGCCGAAAACGTCGTGCTCGGGGCGCTGCCGGGGGAGTACGTCCGGGCTCCGCACGCCGAGCCGGTCACCCGCACCGCGCCCGAGGGCGGGTTCGCCGCGCGGCTGGCCGCGCTGCCGGAGCCCGCGCGGGCCGAACTGGTGCTGGACCTGGTCCGCGAGCACACCGCGGAGGTCCTCGGCCGGGACACCGCGGCCGGGATCGACGGCGACAGCGCGTTCAGCGAGCTCGGGTTCGAGTCGCTGACGGCGGTGGCGCTGCGCAACCGGCTCGCCGAGGCGACCGGGCTGAAGCTGCGCACCACCCTGGTCTTCGACTACCCGACCCCGGACGCGCTGGCGGGGCACCTGCTCGGCGCGCTCCGGCCGTCCACCGAGGACTCCGACGTGCTCGCCGGGCTCGACCGGCTGGAGCGGGCGCTGTTCGCGGACGCGGGCGGGCCGCCGCTGCACGGCCGGGTCAAGGTCCGGTTGCGCGACCTGCTGTTCCGGCTGGACGGCACGGACGAGGCGGGCGGCCCCGAAGCCGGGGACGCCCCGCTCGACGCCGCGTCGGACGACGAGATCTTCGCACTGCTCGACCGAGAGCTCGACCTGTCCTGAGACGGGGTCGGGCCACCGCCGCCACCAAGGCGCGTACAAGGCACGGAGTTGACGGCACATGTCGAACGAGGACAAGCTTCGCGACTACCTGAAGCTGGCCACCGCGGACCTGCGCCAGGCCAAGCAGCGGTTGCGGGACTTCGAGGCGCGGGAAACCGAGCCGATCGCGATCGTCGGCATGGGCTGCCGCTTCCCGGGCGGGATCGAGACGCCGGAAGCGTTGTGGCGGCTGGTGACCGACGGCGAGGACGTCATCGGCGAGCTGCCCGACGGCCGGGACTGGGACCTCGCGTCGCTGTACGACCCGGACCCCTCGCGGCCGGGCACGTTCTCCATGCGCGGCGGCGCTTTCCTGCACGACGCCGACCGGTTCGACGCGGGTTTCTTCGGCATCTCCCCGCGTGAGGCCCTCGCGATGGACCCGCAGCAGCGGCTGCTGCTGGAGACGTCGTGGGAAGCCCTCGAGCGCGGCGGCATCGACCCGCGGACGCTGAAGTCGAGCCGCACCGGCGTGTTCGTCGGGGCCATGCAGCAGAACTACGTGCCGAGCTCGCACAAGGTGCCCGAATCGGTCGAGGGGCACCTGCTGACCGGCACGATCACCAGTGTCGCGTCCGGCCGGATCGCCTACGTCCTCGGCCTGGAGGGCCCCGCGGTCACCGTCGACACCGCGTGCTCGTCCTCGCTGGTCGCCCTGCACTGGGCGGTGCAGGCGCTGCGCCGCGACGAGTGTTCGCTGGCGCTGGCCGGCGGCGTGACCGTGATGGCCACCCCGGGCATCCTCATCGAGCTCAGCCGGCAGCGGGCACTCTCCCCGGACGGCCGGTGCAAGCCCTTCTCCGCCGACGCCGACGGGTTCGGCGCCGCCGAGGGCGCCGGGATGCTGGTGCTGGAACGGCTTTCCGACGCCCAGCGCAACGGGCACCCGGTGCTCGCGGTCGTGCGCGGCTCGGCGGTCAACTCCGACGGCGCGTCGAACGGGCTCAGCGCGCCGAACGGTCCGTCGCAGGAACGCGTCATCCTCGACGCGCTCGCGAACGCCCGCGTGGCGGCGAGCCAGGTCGACCTGATGGAGGCGCACGGCACCGGGACGCCGCTCGGCGACCCGATCGAGGCGCAGGCGCTGCTGGAGACCTACGGCCGCGGCCGGTCGCCGGAACAGCCGCTGTGGCTCGGTTCGGTGAAGTCGAACATCGGGCACACCCAGGCCGCGGCGGGTGTCGCCGGGGTCATGAAGGCCGTCTTGGCCTTGCAGCACTCGACGTTGCCGAAGTCGCGCCACGCCGGGCGGCCGACGTCCGAAGTGGACTGGTCCGGCGGCACGCTGCGGCTGCTCGCCGACGACGTCGAGTGGCCCGAGCGCGACCACCCGCGCCGGGCGGCGGTGTCGTCGTTCGGCATCAGCGGGACGAACGCGCACGCGATCCTCGAAGCCGCGCCGCCCGCCGAAGTCCCCGGACCGGCTCCGGCGCCGGCGGTCGTCCCGTGGGTCCTTTCGGGACGCACCGCGGAAGCCTTGCGCGCGCAGGCGGCTCGACTGTCCGATGTGGACGGCTTGGGGCTGCCGGAGGTCGGTTACTCCTTGGCGGCGACGCGGGCGCGCTTCGAGCACCGGGCCGTCGTCGTCGGGCGCGACCGGGACGAACTCCTCCGCGGGCTCGCCGCGGTCGCCGCCGGTGCGCCGGACGACGCCGTGGTCTCCGGAGTGGCCGGGAAGCCGGGCAAGGTCGCGCTGGTCTTCCCCGGCCAGGGTTCCCAGTGGGCCGGGATGGCGCTGGAGCTGGCTTCTTCGGCGCCGGTGTTCGCGGCCCGGCTCGACGAATGCGCGGTGGCGCTGGCGTCCTTTGCGGACTGGTCGTTGCGGGACGTCCTGGCGGACGCGGACGCGCTCGCGCGGGTCGACGTCGTGCAGCCCGCGTTGTGGGCCGTCATGGTTTCGCTGGCGGAGCTGTGGCGGTCGTACGGCGTCGTGCCGGACGCGGTCGTGGGGCACTCGCAGGGTGAGATCGCGGCCGCCGTGGTGTCGGGCGCGCTGTCCCTCGAGGACGGTGCCCGCGTGGTCGCGTTGCGCAGCAAGGCGATCCTGGCGCTGGCCGGGCGCGGTGGCATGGTTTCGGTGGCCGCCCCGCGGGAGACCGTCGAGGCACTGCTGACCGACGGGCTGTCGATCGCGGCGGTGAACGGCCCGGCCGCGGTGGTGGTCTCGGGCGAACCCCGGGCCCTGGACGCGCTGATCGCGGCGTGCGAGGCCGATGGCGTCCGCGCCAAGCGGATCCCGGTGGACTACGCGTCGCACTCCGCGCAGGTCGAAGAGATCCGCGACGAACTCCTGAACGTGCTCGCCCCGATCACCCCGCGGACCGCCGGGACCGGCTTCTTCTCCACCGTGACCGGCGACTGGGCCGACGGCGCCGAGCTGGACGCCGGGTACTGGTACACCAACCTCCGCGGCACCGTGCTGCTCGACGACGCCGTCCGCGCGCTGACCGAGCGCGGGTTCGGGACGTTCGTCGAGGCGTCGCCGCACCCGGTGCTGACGATGGCCATCGGCGAGACCGCGACCGCGCTGGGCACCTTGCGCCGCGGTGACGGCGGGCTCGCCCGGTTCCAGCTGGCGCTCGGCGAAGCGCACTGCGCCGGCGTCGAGGTCGACTGGACCCCGGCGTTCCCCGGCGCGGGCCGCGTCGACCTGCCCACCTACCCGTTCCAGCGCGAAAGCTTCTGGCTGCACACCGAAGACGGCCACGGCGGCCGGGTCGCCCCGGCCGACGCGCGGTTCTGGGACGTCGTCGACCGTGCCGACCCGGCGGACCTCGCGGGCACCCTCGGCGTCTCCGTCGACACCCCGCTGGACGAGGTCCTCCCCGCGCTGGCCCAGTGGCGGCGGCGCCGGACCATCGAGTCCACTGTGGACGCCTGGCGGTACGGGATCACGTGGAAGCCCGCCGACCTGCGCGCCGCCACGCCGTCCGGGCGCTGGCTCGTCGTGCGCGGCGAAGACGGCTCCGGCCAGGACGTCGTCGACGCGCTGGCCCGCACCGCCGACGTCGAGACCCTCGTGCTCACCGACACCGGCCGGGCCGCGCTGGCCGAGCGCTTCGCCGGGCCGTACGACGGCGTCGTCTCGCTGCTCGCGAGTGACGAACGGCCGCACCCGGAGTTCCCCGGGAGCCCGGCCGGGTTGATCCTCACGCTCGTCCTCGCCCAGGCCCTCGGGGACGCCGGGATCGGCGCGCCGCTGTGGGTGCTGACCCGCGGCGCGGTCCGCACCGGTCCCGCCGACGAGCTGCCGGGCATCGAGCAGTCGCCGCTCTGGGGTCTCGGCCGCGTCCTCGCGCTGGAGCACGCCGACCGCTGGGGCGGTCTCGTGGACCTGACCGCGGAGCCGACCGCCGCCGAGCTGGACCAGCTCGGCCGGATCCTCGCCGCGGCCGGCGACGAAGACCAGCTCGCCGTACGGCCCGGCGGCGTCCGGGTCCGGCGGCTGCACACCGCGGGCAAGGGCGAGCAGGCCCGGCCGGCCCGGTGGCGGCCCGAAGGCACGATCCTCGTCACCGGCGGCACGGGCGCGCTCGGCACGCACGTCGCGCGCTGGCTCGCCGGGGAAGGCGCGTCGCACCTGGTGCTGACCGGCCGCCGCGGCCCGGACGCGCCCGGCGCCACCGCGCTGGCCGCCGAGCTGGAAGCCCTCGGCGCCCGCGTCACGCTCGCCCGCTGCGACGTCGCCGACCGCGACGCCCTCGCCGGCCTGCTGGCGGACCTCGACGAGCCGGTCCGCGCGGTTTTCCACGCCGCGGGCACGGTCGAGCTGCTGCCGGTGACCGAGACGACCCTGCCCGGGTTCGCCGAGGTCGTCCGCGCCAAGGTGGCCGGCGCCCGGCACCTCGACGAGCTGCTCGGCGACGACCTCGACGCGTTCGTCCTGTTCTCCTCGATCGCCGGCGTCTGGGGCAGCGGCGACCACGCCGGCTACTCGGCCGCCAACAACTTCCTCGACACCCTCGCCGAGCGGCGCCGGGCCCGGGGCGCGACCGCGACGTCGATCGCCTGGGGCGTCTGGGCCCCGACGGAGATCGAAGGCCAGGGCGGGATGTCCGAAGGCGTCGACACCGGGCAGCTCGCCCGGCGCGGCCTGCCGCTGATGGACCCGGCCACCGCGATCGCGGCCCTGCACGAAACCCTCGGCCACGACGAGACCTTCGCCGTGCTGGCCGACGTCGACTGGGCCCGGTTCCTGCCGGTGTTCACCGCCGGCCGCGCCCGGCCGCTCTTCGACGACCTGCCGCAGGTCAAGCGGCTGAAGGAAACCGCGAAGGCGCCCGCGGCGGAAGCACCGGCGCTGGCCGGGCAGCTCGCCGGGCTCTCCGGCGACGAGGCCGACCGGCTGCTGCTCGAGCTGGTCCGCGCCCAGGCCGCCGCGGTGCTCGGGCACGCGAACGGCGCCGCCGTCGAGCCGGACCGGCCGTTCACCGACCTCGGCTTCGACTCGCTGACCGCGCTGGACGTCCGCAACCGGATCGCCGCCGCGACCGGGCTGCGGCTGCCCGCGACGCTCGTCTTCGACCACCCGACGCCGCGGCGGCTCGCCGCGCACCTGCGGGACCAGGTGCTCGGCACGCGCACCGAGGCCGTCACCGCGACCCGGGTCGCGAACGCCGACGACCCGATCGCGATCATCGGCATGGGCTGCCGGTACCCCGGCGGCGTGCGGTCCGCCGACGACCTGTGGACCCTCGTCGCCGAAGGCCGCGACGCCATCTCCGGCTTCCCGACCGACCGCGGCTGGGACCTGGCGAAGCTGTTCGGCGGCGACGCCGACGAGCAGGGCACGTCGAGCGTCCGCCACGGCGGCTTCCTGCACGACGTCGCCGACTTCGACGCCGGCTTCTTCGGCATCTCGCCGCGCGAAGCGCTGGCCATGGACCCGCAGCAGCGGCTGCTGCTGGAGATCTCGTGGGAGGCGATCGAGCACGCCGGGATCGACCCGGCCACGCTGCGCGGCGAGCCCGCAGGCGTCTTCGTCGGCGCCAACTACCAGGACTACCACGCGCGGATGCGCGACATCCCGGACGGCCTCGAAGGGCACCTGCTCACCGGCAGCGTGTCGAGCGTGCTGTCCGGCCGGGTCGCCTACACCCTCGGCCTGGAAGGGCCCGCGCTCACCATCGACGCGGCTTGCTCGTCGTCGCTGGTGGCCTTGCACCTGGCCGCGCAGGCCCTGCGTCGCGGTGAGTGCTCACTCGCCCTCGCCGGCGGGGTCGCGGTGATGGTGACGCCGGCGTCGCTGACCGCGTTCAGCCGCCAGCGCGGCCTGGCCGCGGACGGGCGCTGCAAGGCGTTCGGCGCCTCCGCCGACGGCATGGGCATGGCCGAGGGCGCGGGCATCCTGCTGGTCGAACGGCTGTCCGACGCGCGGCGCCTCGGCCACCCGGTGCTCGCCGTGCTGAAGGGCAGCGCGCTGAACCAGGACGGCGCGTCGAACGGGCTCAGCGCCCCGAGCGGACCGGCGCAGCAGCGCGTGATCCGCGCGGCGCTGGCCGACGCCGGTCTGTCCACTTCGGACGTCGACCTCGTCGAGGCGCACGGCACCGGAACTGCGCTGGGCGACCCGATCGAGGCGCAGGCACTGCTGGCCACCTACGGTCAGGACCGCGAAGAGCCGCTGTGGCTGGGCTCGCTCAAGTCGAACATCGGCCACGCCCAGGCCGCCGCCGGTGTCGCCGGGGTGATCAAGACCGTGCAGGCGCTGCGGCACGGCCTGATGCCGCGGACGCTGCACGCGGAAACGCCGTCGTCCCACGTGGACTGGGAGAGCGGCGCGGTGCGCCTGCTCGACGAGCCGCGGCACTGGGACCCGGCCCGGCCGCGCCGGGCCGCGATCTCGTCGTTCGGCATCTCCGGCACCAACGCCCACGTGATCCTGGAGCAGGGCGACACCGTCGACGTCGAGCTGACGCCCGAGCCGGCGGTCGTGCCGTGGGTGCTGTCCGCGAAGACGCCGGAGGCGCTGCAGGCGCAAGCGATCGCGCTGCAGGGGTGTGCGGCCGAGCACAACCTGGCCGACCTCGCGTTCTCGCTGGCCACCTCCCGGACCGCCTTCCCGCACCGCGCGGTCGTCACCGGCGACCGGGACGCGCTGCTGGCCGGGCTTTCCGCGCTGGCGGAGGGCGTTCCGGCGCCGAACGTGGCCACCGGGGCCGCCGGCACCGGCCGGACCGCGCTCGTCTTCCCCGGCCAGGGCTCGCAGTGGGCGGGCATGGCCCTCGAACTGGCTTCGTCGTCGCCGGTGTTCTCCGCCCGGCTCGACGAGTGCGCGGCCGCTCTGTCATCCTTTGTGGACTGGTCGCTGCGGGAGGTCCTGGCCGACGCGGACGCCCTGTCGCGGGTCGACGTCGTCCAGCCCGCGTTGTGGGCCGTCATGGTTTCGCTGGCCGAGCTGTGGCGCTCGTTCGGCGTGGTGCCGGACGCGGTCGTCGGGCACTCGCAGGGCGAGATCGCGGCCGCCGTGGTGTCGGGTGCGCTGTCCCTCGAGGACGGTGCTCGCGTGGTCGCGTTGCGCAGCAGGGCGATCCTGGCGCTGGCCGGGGGCGGCGGCATGGTTTCCGTCGCGGCGCCACTGGCCGCGGTCGAAGCGCGGCTGACCGACGGGGTGTCGATCGCCGCGGTCAACGGCCCGGCCGCCGTCGTCGTCTCCGGTGAGCCCGCCGCCCTGGACGCGCTGATCGCCGCGTGCGAGGCGGACGGCGTGCGTGCCAAGCGGATCCCCGTCGACTACGCGTCCCACTCGGCGCAGGTCGAGCAGCTGCGCGGCGAACTCCTCGACGTGCTGGCCCCGATCCGGCCGCGCACCGGCGACATCGCGTTCTTCTCGACCGTCACCGGCGCCTGGATCGACGGCGCCGAGCTGAACGCCGAATACTGGTACACGAACCTCCGCGAGACCGTCCGGCTCGACGTCGCCGTCAGCACGCTCGCCGCGGAAGGCTTCGGCACGTTCGTCGAATCCTCGCCGCACCCGGTGCTGACGATGGCGATCGGCGAGGCCGACGGCGTCGAGGCGCTCGGTTCGCTGCGCCGCGACGACGGCGGGTACGAGCGGTTCCTGCGGTCGCTCGGCGAGGCCCACGTGCGCGGGGTCGTCGTGGACTGGACGCCCGCGTTCCCCGGCGCCCACCGCGTCGACCTGCCCACCTACGCCTTCCAGCGCCGCCGCTACTGGCTCGACGCGGGTGTCGCCCCGCAGCCGGCCGCCGACCCGGTGGACGCCGCGTTCTGGGCCGCCGTCGACGGCCTCGACCTCGACGCGGTCGCCGGCACGCTCGACGTGGGCCCGGCCAGCACCCTGGCCGAAGTCCTGCCCGCCCTGACCCGCTGGCGTGAGCGCGCCCGCGCCGCGTCCGAAGTGGACTCGTGGCGCTACCGCGTCGAGTGGAAGCCCGTCGCCACGCCGTCCGCGCCGGAACTGTCCGGACGCTGGCTGGTCGTCGTCCCGGAGGGCCACGACGACGCCGGTGTCCCGGCCGCCCTCGCCGCGCACGGTGCCGAGCCCGTCGTGGTCTCGGAGTTCACCGGCGCGGAGGGCTGCGCCGGGGTCGTGTCGCTGCTCGCGCTCGACGAAACCCCGTCGCCGGAGGCGGACTTCCTGCCCGCCGGCGCCACCGCGAACCTCGCGCTGGCCCAGGCCATGGCCGACGGCGAGACGCCGTTGTGGCTGCTGACCCGCGGTGGGCTCGACCGCCGTCCGGCGCAGGCCATGACGTGGGGCCTGGGCCGCGTGATCGGCCTGGAACTGCCCGCGATCTGGGGCGGCCTGCTCGACCTGCCCGCCGAACCGGACGCCGCGACCGCGGGCCTGCTCGCCGCCGCACTGTCCGGTGTGGACGATGAGGACCAGGTCGCGGTCCGCGAGTCCGGGCTGCTGGCCCGGCGTCTGGTCCGCGCTCCCTTCACCCCGCCGGCCGAGCGCTGGAAGCCGCGCGGCACGGTCCTGATCACCGGCGGCACCGGTGCGCTGGGCGCGCACGTGGCCCGCCGCCTCGCCACCGACGGCGCCGAGCACCTGGTGCTCACGAGCCGCCGCGGTCCGGCCGCGCCGGGCGCGGCCGACCTCGAAGCCGAACTGACCGCGCTCGGGACGCGGGTGACGATCGCCGCGTGCGACGTCGCCGACCGCGAGTCGCTCGCCGCGTTGCTGGCGGACCTCGGCGAGCTGGTGCGCGCGGTCGTGCACGCCGCCGGGCTGCCGCAGGCCACGCCGGTGCGCAAGACCACCGCGGCCGAGTTCGCCGACGTCGTCGGCGGCAAGGTCGCGGGCGCCCGGAACTTGGACGAGCTGCTCGGCGACGACGTCGACGCCTTCGTGCTCTTCTCCTCGAACGCCGGTGTCTGGGGCTCCGGCGGCCAGGGAGCGTACGGCGCGGGCAACGCCTACCTCGACGCCCTCGCCGAGCAGCGCCGCGCCCGCGGGGCCGCCGCGACCTCGGTGGCCTGGGGTTTCTGGGGCGGCGGGGGCATGGCGGGCGACGTCGAGCTGGAAGAGCAGCTGCGCCGCCGCGGGCTCCGCGAGATGGCACCGGAAGCCGCGGTGGAGGCGCTCTGCCAGGCCCTCGACGCGCGGGAGGTCTTCCTCGCCGTGGCCGACGTCGACTGGGCGCGGTTCGCGCCCGGCTTCACGCTTTCGCGGCGGCGCCCGCTGATCGAAGACATCCCCGAGGTCCGGGCGCTGCTCGAGGCGTCCGACGAGCCGGAGACCGAGCGTCCGGCGCTGGCCCGCCGGGTCGCCGAACTCGGCGAAGCCGAAGCCCGCCGGCTGCTGCTGGACCTCGTCCGCGCCCAGGCCGCGTCGGTCCTCGGACACGACTCGGCAACGGCGGTTCCGGCCGGGCGCGCGTTCCGCGAGCTGGGCTTCGACTCGCTGACCGCGGTCGAGGTCCGCAACCGGATCAACGCGGCGACCGGGCTGACGTTGCCGGCGACGCTGGTGTTCGACCACCCCACGCCGGCCGCGCTCGCCGACGAGCTGCGGCGGTTGTTGCTGGGCCGCAACGAGACCGCGGTGGTCACGTCGGCCGCCGCGACCGACGAGCCGATCGCGATCGTCGCGATGGGCTGCCGCTTCCCCGGCGGCGTCCGTTCGCCGGAAGACCTCTGGCGCCTGGTCACCGACGGCGTCGACGCGCTGACGGCGTTCCCGGCCGACCGCGGCTGGGACCTGGCTTCCTTCGGTGACGCGGACTTCGCCGAAGTCGGCGGGTTCGTGGCCGGCGCGGCGGAGTTCGACGCGGGCTTCTTCGGCATCTCGCCGCGCGAGGCGCTGGCGATGGACCCGCAGCAGCGCGTGCTGCTGGAAACGGCGTGGGAGGTGTTCGAGCGCGCGGGCGTCGACCCGGCTTCGCTGCGCGGCAGCGCGACCGGTGTGTTCGTCGGCGCCAGCAGCTCGGGCTACGGCTCGAACCTCGAACAGGGACCGTCCGGTTCGGAGGGTTACCTGCTCACCGGCGAGGCCCCCAGCGTGATGTCCGGGCGGCTGTCGTACACGTTCGGGCTGGAGGGCCCGGCCGTCACGGTGGACACCGCGTGCTCGTCGGCGCTGGTCGCGATGCACCTGGCGAGCCAGGCGCTGCGGCAGGGCGAGTGCTCGCTGGCACTGGCCGGCGGCGTGGCGATCATGGCCAAGCCGATGGCGTTCCTGGAGTTCGCCCGCCAGCGCGGTCTCGCCGCGGACGGCCGCTGCAAGCCCTTCGCCGACGCGGCCGACGGCACCGGCTGGGGCGAAGGCGTCGGCCTGATCCTGCTGGAGCGCCTTTCGGACGCCGAGCGCAACGGCCACCAGGTCCTCGCGGTGGTCCGCGGTTCGGCGGTCAACCAGGACGGCGCGTCCAACGGCCTGAGCGCCCCGAACGGCCCGTCACAGCAGCGCGTCATCCGCGCCGCACTCGCCAACGCGGGTCTGTCCACTTCGGACGTCGACGCGGTCGAGGCCCACGGCACGGGCACCCGCCTCGGCGACCCGATCGAGGCCCAGGCCCTCCTGGCCACGTACGGCCAGAACCGCGAAGAGCCCCTGTGGCTCGGCTCGGTCAAGTCCAACCTCGGGCACACGCAGGCGGCGGCCGGCATGGCGGGCGTCATCAAGACGGTCGAGGCCCTGCGCCACGGCGTCCTGCCGCGAACCCTGCACGTGGACACCCCCTCGTCCCAGGTGGACTGGACGACCGGGTCCGTCGAGCTACTCACCGAACCCCGCGAGTGGCCGGAGCGCGATCGTCCCCGCCGGGCCGCGGTCTCGGCGTTCGGCGTGAGCGGCACGAACGTCCACACCATCCTCGAACAGGCCCCCGCCGGTCAGCCGCACCCCGAGCCGGAACCCACGGACGCGTTGCTGCCCCAGGTGTTCTCCGCCCACGACGCGGCCGCCCTGGACACCCTCATCAGCCACCTCCCGGACGCGAACCCGGTCGACCTGGGCTTCTCCCTGGCCACCACCCGAGCCCGCCTCGAGCACCGCGCCGTGCGCCTGGGCGAGGACATCATCACCGGCACGTCCGACCCGGACGCCCTGCTGGCGGTGCTGTTCACCGGCCAGGGCGCCCAGCGAGCCGGCATGGGCCAGGGCCTCTACGCCCGCTTCCCGGCCTACGCCGCCGCCTTCGACGCCGTGCTCGCCCACTTCGACCCCCCACTCCGCGAGGCCTTCGACGACGCTGAGCTGCTCAACCGCACGGAGTTCACCCAGCCGGCGTTGTTCGCCGTCGAGGTCGCCCTCTACCGCCTGGTCGAGTCCCTCGGCATCCGCCCGGACTTCGTGGCGGGTCACTCGATCGGCGAAATCTCGGCCGCCCACGTGGCCGGTGTCCTGTCCCTCGAGGACGCCTGCCGCCTGGTCTCGGCGCGCGCCTCGCTGATGCAGGCTCTCCCGCCGGGCGGCGCGATGGTCTCGATCGCGGCCCCCGAGTCCGAGATCGCGCTGACCGGCGGCGTCTCCATCGCCGCGGTCAACACCCCCGAGTCGGTGGTCATCTCCGGCGAGGAAGCCGCGGTCCTGGACATCGCCGCGGAATTCGCCGCGCGGGGCGTCAAGACCAAGCGCCTCACGGTGAGTCACGCGTTCCACTCGCCGTTGATGGACCCGATGCTGGAGGAGTTCCGCGCGGTCGCCGAGTCCCTCACGTACCACCCCGCGGCGATTCCGGTGATCTCGAATGTGAGCGGTGCTCTCGCCGAGCCGTTCACCGCCGACTACTGGGTCCGTCATGTCCGCGAGGCGGTCCGCTTCGCCGATGGCGTCGCCACCCTCAAGTCCGAGGGCGCCCGAATCTTCCTGGAGCTGGGTCCCGACGGGGTGCTCAGCGCGATGGTCGACGGAACCGCGATCAGTGCTCTGCGACGAGAGCGGGATGACGAGAGAGCACTGCTCACAGCGTTGAGCACTGTTCACGTCCACGGCGTGGACGTCGACTGGGCCGCGTTCTTCCCCGGCGGCCGCCGCATCGACCTCCCGACCTACCCGTTCCAGCGCGAGCGCTACTGGCCGCGCGCCGGAGCGGCCCGGGGCGACCTCGGCGCCGTCGGCGTGGGCGCGCTCGAACACCCGCTGCTCGGCGCCGCCGTCGACCTCGCCGGCGACGAAGGCACCGTCCTCAGTGGACGCCTCTCGCTGGAAACCCACCCGTGGCTGGCCGGGCACGCGCTGGCCGGGACCGTCCTGGTTCCCGGCACCGCCCTGCTCGAACTCGTGGTCCAGGCCGGTGACCAGGTCGGCTGCGACGTCGTCGACGAGCTGACCTTCGCCGCGCCCCTGGTGCTGCCCGCCCGCGGCGCGGTCACCGTCCAGGTCTCGGCCGGCCCAGCGGACTCCGCCGGCCGCCGCCCGATCGCCGTCCACTCCCGGCACGCCGACGCCGACTGGACCCAGCACGCCACCGGCGGCGTCAGCCAAGCTGCACTTTCACGTGAAAGTGCCGTTGAGTGGCCGCCCGCGGGGGCCGAGCCGGTCGACACCACCGGGCTGTACGCGCGGCTCGCCGCGATGGGCTTCGTCTACGGCGAGGCCTTCGGCGGCCTCACCCGCGTCTGGCGCGACGGCACCGACGTGTTCGCCGAAGTCGCGCTGCCGGAACCGTTCGACGCCACCGGGTTCGCGATCCACCCGGCCCTCCTCGACGCCGCCCTGCACCCGCTCGGCCTCGGCATCGTCACCCCCGACGACGGCGCGGCCCGGATCCCGTTCTCCTTCACCCGCGTCGCGGTGCACGCCACCGGCGCCACCGAGCTGCGGGTCCGGCTGAGCCCGGCGGGGGAGAACGCCGTCGCGCTCACCGCGTGGGACACCACCGGCGCTCCCGTGGTGACCGTCGGGTCGTTGCTGCTGCGCCCGGTCGCGCCCGCCGCGGCCGCCGTCCCCGACACGCTCTTCGAGCAGGCCTGGACCGAGGTCACCGCCGACCCCGGCGCCGCCCGCGAGGAACTCGTGTTCGCCCGGGTGACCGGCGACGACGTCCACGAAACCGCCGCCTGGGTCCTGGAGAAGCTGCAGGCCTGGCTCGCCGAAGAGCAGGCCGGCAAACTCGTCGTCGTGACCCGCGGCGCGGCCGACGGCGCCCTCGCCGCGGCGGCCGCCGCCGGGCTGGTGCGGTCCGCGCAGTCGGAGCACCCCGGCCGGTTCCTCCTCGTCGACGTCGACGACGACCCGCGCTCCGAAGCGCTGCTGTCCACTGTGGATGCGTTCGGCGAACCGCAGCTGACGCTCAGGGAAGGCGTCGCGACCGCGCCCCGGCTGGTCCGCGCGACCGGCATGCCGCTGACACCGACCGGCGACTCGTGGCAGCTCGTCACCACCGGCGGCGGCACCACCGACAGCCTGACCCTGGCCGAAGCGACCGAAGCGCCGCTCGACCCGCGTGACGTCCGGATCGAGGTCCGCGCGGGCGGCCTCAACTTCCGCGACGTGCTCATCTCCCTCGGCATGTACCCGGACCCCGCGGCCCGCCTCGGCTCCGAAGCGGCGGGTGTGGTCGTCGAGATCGGCACCGACGTCCGCGACCTCGCCGTCGGCGACCGCGTCTTCGGCCTCGTCGACGACGCCTTCGCGCCGCGGGCCACCGCCGACGCGCGCCGCCTGGCCCCGATCCCGGCCGGGTGGACGTTCGCCGAGGCGGCCACCGTCCCGGTCGCGTTCGTCACCGCCTACTACGGCCTGTTCGACCTCGGTGGCCTCGAAGCGGGCCAGTCGGTGCTCGTGCACGCGGCCGCCGGCGGCGTCGGCATGGCCGCGGTGCAGCTCGCGCGCTGGAAGGGCGCCGAGGTGTTCGCGACGGCGAGCGAGGGCAAGCACGCCGCGCTGCGCGAGCTCGGCCTCGACGACGCCCACCTGGCCAGCTCCCGCACCCTGGACTTCCGCGAGAAGTTCGCCGCGGGCGTCGACGTCGTCCTGAACTCGCTGACCGGCGCGTTCACCGACGCTTCGCTGGAGCTGCTCAAGCCCGGCGGGCAGTTCGTCGAGCTGGGCAAGACCGACGTCCGCGAAGGCCCGGGTTACCACACCTTCGACCTCGGCGACCCCGGCGCGGACCGGATCGCCGCCATCTTCGCCGACCTGCTGGCCGCGTTCGGCCGCGGCGACTTGACGCCGTTGCCGGTGCGCGCCTGGGACCTCGGCCGCGCCGCCGACGCGTTCCGGTTCGTCAGCCAGGCCAAGCACATCGGCAAGAACGTCCTCACCCTGCCGCCTCGCGAACCCGCCGGCACCGTCCTCGTCACCGGCGGCACCGGCACGCTCGGCGCGGCGGTGGCCCGGCACCTCGCCCGCCGCCCCGGCGTGCGGCGGCTGGTGCTCGTCGGCAGGCGGGGCCTGGACGCACCCGGCGCCGCCGGGCTCGTCGACGAACTGACCGCGCTCGGCGTCGAGGTGGTCGTGGCCGCCGGCGACGTGGCCGAGCCCGGTTTCGTGGCGGACGTGCTGCGGGCGATCCCCGCCGGGCAGCCGCTGATCGGGGTGGTGCACGCGGCCGGCGTACTGGACGACGGCGTGCTCGAAGCGCAGACACCGGCACGGGTTTCCGCCGTGCTCCGCGCCAAAGTGGATGGTGCGGAGGCGCTCGACAGGCTTACCCGGGACCACGACCTGGCCTGGTTCGTCCTGTTCTCCTCGGTCGCCGGGATCGTCGGCGCGGCCGGGCAAAGCGGCTACGCGGCGGCGAACAGCGCCCTCGACGCGCTGGCCGCGCGACGGCGTTCCCGCGGCCTGCCCGCGGTTTCGCTCGCGTGGGGCCAGTGGGACCTGTCCAGCGCGATGACCGGCAAGCTGGGCGAGCGCGACCGCGGCCGCATCGAACGCGCCGGCATCCGGCCGCTGTCCACAGCGGACGCACTCGCCGCGATGGACGCCGCCATCGGGCTCGGCCGCCCGGTCGCCGTGCCGATGCGCGTCGACCTCGCCGCCCTGCGCGCCGCCGAAGACCTCGCCCCGCTGTGGCGCGGGCTCGTGCGCACGCCGGTCCGCCGCAGCGCGCGGACCGCCGTCACCGACGACGGCTGGGCCGCCCAGCTCGCCGGCCTCGGTGCCGGGGAGGCGCGCGAAAAACTGCTGGACCTCGTCCGCAAGCACGTCGCCGCGGTGCTGGGGCACGCGAGCCCCGACGCGATCGACGCCGCGAAAGCTTTCAAGGACAGCGGTTTCGACTCGCTGACCGCGGTCGAGCTGCGCAACCGGCTCGCCACCGCGACCGGCCGCACGCTGCCCGCGACGCTCGTCTTCGACTACCCGAACCCCGAGGTGCTGGCCGGCTTCCTGCACGGCGAACTGGCCGGCGGGGCCCCCGCGGCGGTCAAGGTCGTCCCGACCCGGAACCGCACGGACGACCCGATCGCCATCGTGGCGATGAGCTGCCGCTTCCCCGGCGACGTCGATTCGGCCGACGCCCTGTGGCGCCTGGTCGCCGAGGGCCGCGACGCGATCGGCGGCTTCCCGGCCGACCGCGGCTGGCCGGTCGACGAGCTGTACCACCCGGACCCGGCGCACCCGGGCACGTTCTACGCCTCCGGCGGCGGCTTCCTGCCCGGCGCCGCGCAATTCGACGCGGGCTTCTTCGGAATCTCGCCGCGTGAAGCCCTCGCCATGGACCCGCAGCAGCGGTTGCTCCTGGAAGTTTCGTGGGAGGCGTTCGAACGAGCGGGAATCGAGCCGGGCACGTTGCGCGGCAGCAACACCGGCGTGTTCGTCGGCGCGGCCCACTCGGGCTACGCCGCCGGTCCGACGTCCGCCGCGGAAGGCGTCGAAGGGCACCTGATGACCGGCAACGCGGGCAGCGTGCTGTCCGGCCGGGTCGCCTACCACCTGGGCCTGGAGGGCTCGGCGGTCACGGTGGACACCGCGTGCTCGTCGTCGCTGGTGGCGCTGCACCTGGCCGGCCAGGCCCTCCGCCAAGGTGAGTGCGACCTCGCACTGGCCGGCGGCGTCGCGATCCTCGGCACGCCGGACATCTTCGTGGAGTTCAGCCGCCAGCGCGGCCTCTCCCCGGACGGCCGCTGCAAGGCCTTCTCGGACGACGCCGACGGCACGGGCTGGAGCGAAGGCGCGGGCATGGTCGTGCTGGAGCGCCTGTCCGACGCCCGCCGCAACGGCCACGAGGTCCTCGCCATCCTGCGCGGTTCGGCGGTCAACTCCGACGGCGCTTCGAACGGCCTGACCGCACCGAACGGTCCCTCGCAGCAACGCGTGATCCGAGCCGCACTGGCGAGCGCAGGTCTGTCCACTTCGGACGTCGACGCGGTCGAAGCCCACGGCACCGGGACGACCCTCGGCGACCCGATCGAGGCGCAGGCGGTACTGGCGACCTACGGCCAGGACCGCGAGGAACCACTGTGGCTGGGCTCCTTGAAGTCCAACCTGGGCCACACCCAGTCGGCGGCGGGCGTGGCCGGCGTGATCAAGATGGTCATGGCCATGCGCCACGGCGTGCTCCCGAAGACGCTGCACGTGGCTGCGCCTTCGTCCCGGGTGGACTGGGAGGCCGGAGCGGTCGAGCTGCTCACGGAGCAGCGTGCTTGGCCGGCGACCGGACGCCCGCGCCGGGCCGGGATCTCGGCGTTCGGCATCTCGGGCACCAACGCGCACGCGATCCTGGAACTGCCCGCCGAACCGGCTCCGCCGGCGGCCGCGGTACCGGAGCCGCCGGTGGTGGCCTGGGCACTGTCGGCCAAGAGCGAACCGGCGTTGCGCGCCCAGGCCCGCAAGCTGGCGGCCGCCGTCGCGGATGCTTCCCCGGTGGCGGGTGCGCTGCCCGGCCGCGAGCCGGCGGACCCTTCCCCCGCGGCGATCGCGGGCGCCCTGCTCGCCCGCACCCGCTTCGAGGACCGCGCGGTCGTGCTCGGCGGCAGCCGCGACGAACTGCTCTCCGGCCTGCACGCGCTGGCCGCCGGGAAACCCGCACCCGGGCTGGTCCGCGGCACGGCGTCGGCCGGCAAGCTCGCGGTGCTGTTCACCGGACAGGGTGCGCAGCGAGCCGGCATGGGCCGCGAGCTGTACGACCGCTACCCGGTCTACGCGGCGGCGTTCGACACGATCTGCGCCGAGTTCACCGTGCCGGTCCGCGACGTCGTCTTCGGCGACGCCCCGGGCCTGGACGAGACCGGCTTCACCCAGCCAGCGCTGTTCGCCGTCGAGGTCGCGCTCTACCGGCTCTTCGAGTCGTGGGGCGTCCGGCCGGCGTTCGTCGCCGGGCACTCGATCGGCGAGCTGGCCGCGGCGCACGTCGCCGGCGTGTTCTCCCTCGAAGACGCGTGCTTGCTCGTCTCGGCGCGCGCCGCGCTGATGCAGGCCCTGCCGAAGGGCGGTGCGATGGTGTCGATCGCCGCACCGGAAGCCGACGTGCTGCCGCTGCTGAGCGACCGGGTTTCGATCGCGGCGATCAACGGCCCGGCGTCCGTCGTCATCTCCGGCGACGAGCCCGAAGTCCTCGCTGTGGCCGCGCAATTCGCGGACCGCGGCGTCCGGACCAAGCGCCTCAGCGTCAGCCACGCCTTCCACTCACCGCACCTCGACCCGATGCTCGACGAGTTCCGCGCGGCCGCCGACAAGGTCACCTACCACCCGGCGGAGATACCGGTGATCTCGAATGTGAGCGGTGCTCTCGCCGAGCCGTTCACCGCGGACTACTGGGTGGACCACGTGCGGCAGGCCGTCCGGTTCGCGGACGGCGTCGCGACGCTCGAAGCCCGGGGCGCCCGCTTCTTCCTGGAGCTGGGCCCGGACGGCGTGCTCAGCTCGATGGCCCGCGACAACGTGTCCGAGAACGTCGTGGTGGTCCCGTCGCTGCGGCGCGACCGCCCGGACGGAACGGCGGCGCTGACCGCGCTGTCGACGCTGTTCGCGAACGGCGCGCCCGCGGACCTCTCGGCGGTCTTCGGCCCCGCCGGGCGCGTGGCCTTGCCGACCTACGCCTTCCAGCACGAGCACTACTGGCTCGAGCCGGCCACCCCGGCCCCCGCGGCGGACACGGCGTTCTGGTCGGCGGTCGAACGCGAGGACGTCGGCGAACTGGCCGGCGCACTGGCGATCGACGAGGCCCAGCGCGCATCCCTGACCGCGCTGCTGCCGGCGTTGTCGACTTGGCGACGTCAGCGCGACGAAGAGTCCGTCGTGGACTCCTGGCGCTACCGGGTCACCTGGGAACCGGCCCGCGAGACCGGCGCGCGGCCGGCGGGCACCTGGCTGCTGGCCGTTCCGGCCACGGAAACCACGCTCGGCGACCGGATCGCGGCAGCACTCACCGCGAACGGCGTCGCGCTGACCCGGCTCGACGACCCGGCCCCCGAGGCCCTGGCGGAAGCCGCCGCGACGGCGGACGCCGTTCTGTCGCTGCTCGCGTTGGCCCCGGGAGCCGGCACCGTCCCGGCCGGGGTGGCGGCAACACTCGCCCTCCTCCGCGCCGCCCCCGGCACTCCCGTGTGGACAGTCACCCGCGGTGCCGTCACGACCGGCGCCACCGACGACGCCCCCGACGCCGTCCAAGCCCAGGTCTGGGGCCTCGGCCGCACCGCCGCCCTCGACCGCCCAGCCGGCTGGGGTGGTCTCGTCGACCTGCCCGCGAACTTCACCCCCCGAACCGGAGAACTCCTCGCCCAAGCACTGGCCGACCCGGCCGAAGACCAGGTCGCCGTAAGGGAAACCGGCCGGCTCGCCCGGCGACTCACCCCGGTCACCGGCGCCGCCACCGCACGCCCGTGGCAGCCCCGCGGCACCGTGCTGGTCACCGGCGGCACCGGCGCGCTGGGCGCCCACGTCGCCCGCTGGCTGGCCACCGCCGGAGCAGAACGGATCGTCCTCACCAGCCGCCGCGGCCGCCAGGCGCCCGGCGCGGAAGACCTCCTGACCGAGCTGACCGCCTTGGGTGCCAAGGCCACGATCGCAGCCTGCGACGTAGCCGACCGAACCGCGCTGGCCGAGGTCCTCGACGACATCGGCGAAGACCTCACGGCAGTCGTCCACGCGGCCGGCACCGGGGGAGCGACCCCGCTCGACGACGCCGACCTCGCGCCGTTCGCGGACATCCTGGCCGCGAAGGTGGCCGGCGCCGAAAACCTCGACGCCCTCCTCGGCGACACCGAGCTGGACGCCTTCGTCCTGTTCTCGTCGATCGCCGGGATCTGGGGCAGTGGCGGCCAGTCCGCCTACGCCGCCGCCAACGCCCACCTCGACGCCCTCGCGCGACGCCGCCGGGCCGGGGGCCGGACCGCGACCGCGCTCGCCTGGGGCCCGTGGGCCGACGGCGGCATGGCGGCCGACCACGACGCCGAGGACTACCTGCGCCGCCGCGGCCTGCGGACCCTGCGCCCCGCCCTCGCCGTCCGCGCGCTCGCCGGTGCGGTCGGGCGCGACGAAACGACGCTGACCCTGGCCGACGTCGACTGGGAGCGGTTCGTCCCCGCGTTCACCTCGGCGCGGCCGAGCGCGTTGCTGCTCGGCGTGCCGGAAGCGCGGCGCGCAGGGGAGACCGAGCCGGTGGCCGACGGCGACCTGCGAGACGAGCTGGCCGAGCTGGACCCGGCGGAGGCCGAGCGGACGCTGCTGGGCTTGGTCCGCACCGAGGCGGCGGTCGCGCTGGGGCACCGCGGTGCCGACGCCGTCCCCGCGGCCCGGCCGTTCACCGAGCTGGGCTTCGACTCCCTGACCTCGGTCGAGTTCCGCAACCGCCTGGCGGCCGCGGCCGGCGTGGCCCTGCCCGCGACGGTCGTCTTCGACCACCCGACCCCGGCGGCACTCGCCGCGCACCTCCTCGAGGTCCTGCGGCCCGGCGCCGCGGCCGACCCCGAGGAAGCCCGGATCCGGGCGGCGCTGGCCACCGTGCCGCTGGCGAAGTTCCGCGACGCCGGCCTGATGTCGGCGCTGCTGGAGCTGGCCGGCCTCGAAGACGCCACCGACGCCGGCGACGACCTGGACGAACTGGACGCCGAAGCGCTGGTGCGGCTGGCGCTCGACGGTACCGATTCCCGATGACCCACCCCTGGAGCTGAAACCATGGCCACGCCTGAGAAGGTGCTCGACGCGCTGCGCGCCTCCGTCAAGGAGGCCGAGCGGCTGCGGCGGCAGAACCGGCAGCTCGTCGAGGCCGCGACCGAGCCGGTCGCCATCGTCGCGATGGCCTGCCGGTTCCCCGGTGGCGTGCGCTCGCCCGAGGGGCTGTGGGACCTGGTGGCCCGCGGTGGTGACGCCGTCACGGCGTTCCCCGCCAACCGCGGCTGGGACACCGCGACGCTGTTCGACGAAGGCCGCCCGGGCACCACGTACGCGCGAGAAGGCGCTTTCCTGCACGACGCCGACCTCTTCGACGCCGACTTCTTCGGGATCTCGCCGCGAGAAGCCCTCGCCATGGACCCCCAGCAGCGGCTCCTGCTCGAGACGTCCTGGGAGGCCTTCGAACGCGCCGGCATCGACCCGGCTTCGGTGCGGGGCAGCCGGACCGGGGTGTTCGTCGGCTCCAACGGCCAGGACTACCTCACCCTGTTGCGTTCGTCGGCCGAGGACGTCGAGGGCTACCTCGGCACCGGCAACGCGGCGAGCGTCGTTTCCGGGCGGCTGTCGTACCTGTTCGGGTTCGAAGGCACGTCGCTGACCGTCGACACGGCGTGTTCGTCGTCGCTGGTCGCCCTGCACCTCGCCGTGCAGGCGCTGCGGCAGGGCGAGTGCGACCTGGCCCTCGCCGGCGGCGCGACGGTGATGGCCACCCCCGGCACGTTCGTCGAGTTCAGCAAGCAGCGCGGGCTCGCCCCGGACGGCCGCGTCAAGGCGTTCGCCGAGGCCGCCGACGGCACCGGCTGGGGCGAAGGCGTCGGAATGCTCCTGGTGGAGCGCCTTTCCGACGCCCGGCGCCACGGCCACGAAGTCCTGGCCTTGGTCCGGGGATCGGCGGTCAACTCCGACGGCGCGTCCAACGGCCTGACCGCGCCGAACGGCCCGTCCCAGCAACGCGTGATCCGCGCGGCCCTCGACAGCGCCCGCTTGTCCACTTCGGACATCGACGTCGTCGAGGCGCACGGTACGGGAACCACCCTCGGCGACCCGATCGAAGCGCAGGCACTCCTGGCCACCTACGGCCAGGACCGTTCGACGCCGCTGTGGCTCGGTTCGGTGAAGTCGAACATCGGGCACACCCAGGCTGCGGCGGGTGTCGCCGGGATCATCAAGATGGTCATGGCGATGCGGCACGGAGTCCTGCCGCGGACGTTGCACGTCGACGCGCCATCGTCGCATGTGGACTGGTCGGCGGGCGCGGTCGAACTCCTGACCGAGTCCCGCGAATGGCCTTCGGACGACCGGCCTCGGCGAGCCGCGGTGTCGTCGTTCGGGGTCAGCGGCACCAACGCGCACACGATCCTGGAAGCCGTTCCGCCCGCCGAGCCGGTGCCTGCCGGGACACCGGTGGGCACCCTCACGCCGTTCGTGCTGTCGGCGAAGACCCCGGAAGCCCTTCAGGCGCAGATTTCCCAGCTCGACGCGGTGACGGCCGACCCCGTTGACATCGCCCGCACCCTGGCCACCACCCGGACGGCGTTCGAGCACCGCGCCGTCGTCCTCGAACCGAAGCTGATCACCGGCGAGGTCCGCGAGGATTCCCGGCTGGCGGTGCTGTTCACCGGCCAGGGCGCGCAACGGGTCGGCATGGGCCAAGACCTCTACGCCCGTTTCCCGGCCTACGCCGAAGCTTTCGACGCCGTCCTCGCCCACTTCGACCCCGCACTCCGCGACGCCCTCACCGACGCCGAACTCCTCAACCGCACCGAGTTCACCCAGCCCGCGCTGTTCGCCATCGAGGTCGCGCTCTTCCGCTTGGTCGAGTCGTTCGGCATCCACCCGGATTTCGTGGCGGGGCACTCGATCGGCGAGATCTCCGCCGCGCACGTTGCCGGGGTCCTGTCCCTCGAAGACGCGTGCCGTCTGGTCGCCGCGCGGGCGTCGCTGATGCAGGCCCTGCCCACTGGTGGCGCGATGGTCTCGATCGCGGCCCCCGAGTCCGAGATCGTGCTGACCGAGGGCGTCTCGATCGCCGCGGTGAACGGTCCCGAGTCGGTCGTCATCTCCGGCGACGAGGCCGCCGTGCTGGCGATCGCCGCGCAGTTCCCGAAGACCAAACGCCTCACCGTCAGTCACGCGTTCCACTCGCCGCTGATGGACCCGATGCTCGAGGACTTCCGCGCGGTCGCCGAGACGTTGAACTACCGCTCTGCGACGATACCGGTGATCTCGAATGTGAGCGGTGCTCTCGCCGAGCCGTTCACCGCCGACTACTGGGTCCGTCACGTCCGCGAGGCCGTTCGCTTCGCCGATGGAATCGCGACCCTCGAAGCCGAAGGCGTCCACACGTTCCTGGAGCTGGGACCGGACGGAGTCCTCAGCGCGATGGTGCCGGGCACGGCCTTCCCGGTCCTGCGACGTGACCGCGACGAGGAACGGACCCTGCTCGCCGCCCTCGCGGGGGTGTGGGTCAACGGCGGCGCCGTCGACTGGGCCGCCTACCTGCCCACCGGCCCGCGGATCGACCTGCCCACCTACCCCTTCCAGCGGGAACGCTTCTGGCCCACGCCCGCACCGCAGACCGACGTCGACGTCCCCGCGCTCGCCGCCGAACTCGGCCTGCCCGAAGACACCCTGCGCCCCGCCATCGCGGCCGTGCGGCGACGCCGTGAAGAGGCCACGGCCGCGGACGCGTGGCGCTACCGGGTCACCTGGACACCGCTGACCGCCACCGACGTCCCGGTACCGCAGGGCGACTGCCTCGTCATCGACCCGTCCCCGCAGCTGGAAGCCGTCCTCGAGAACTGGAACGGCCGGGTCTTCCGCCTCGACGGCCCTATCGGTGACATCGATCCGGTCGCCGTGTTCAGCGGTGCCGGGCTCGAGCGGACCGTCGACCTCCTGCGTGAACTCGGCGACGCCGGGATCGACGTCCCGCTGTGGTGCGTCACCGCCGGAGCCGTCCGCGTCACCGGAACGGACCCCGCGCCGGACCCCGACCAGGCCGCGATCTGGGGCCTCGGCCGCGCGGCCGCACTCGAACTGCCGGAGCGCTGGGGCGGCCTGCTCGACTTGCCGTCCACTGTGGACGAAGACGTCGCGGCACGGTTCCTGGCACTGCTCAGTGGCGACGAGGACCAGGTCGCCGTGCGCGCGGAGGGCAGCTTCGGACGGCGGCTGGAGCCCGCCGAGCCGGTCGCCGCTCCCGCGTGGACCCCGCGTGGCACGGTCCTCGTCACCGGCGGGACCGGCGCGCTGGGCGCCCAGGTCGCCCGCCGTCTCGCCCGGGACGGTGCCGACCACCTGGTGCTGGTCTCCCGCCGCGGCGCCGACGCACCCGGCGCGGCCGAGCTGGCCGACGAGCTGGGCGTGCGGGTGACGTTCGCCGCCGGCGACGTCGCCGACCGGGAGTTCCTGGCCGAGCTGATCGAGCGGGTCAGTCCCGGGCTCACCGCCGTCGTGCACACCGCGGGCGTCGTGCGGTCCGCGCTGCTGTCCGAAGTGGACAGCGCCGCGGTCGCCGAGCAGTGGGCGGCCAAAGCGACCGGCGCCCGCCACCTCGACGAACTCCTCGCCGACGCCGACCTCGACGCGTTCGTCCTGTTCTCCTCGATCGCCGGGGTGTGGGGCAGCGGGCAGCAGGGGCTCTACGGCGCCGCAAACGCTTTCCTCGACGCGCTCGCCGAAGGCCGCCGCGCCCGCGGGCTGGCCGCCACGGCCGTCGCGTGGGGACCGTGGGCCGACGGCGGGATGGCCGCCGACAACGACGCCGAGGACTACCTCCTCCGCCGTGGTCTGCGCGCACTGGAGCCGGGCGTGGCCGTCACGGCGCTCCTGCGGGCCGCGGGCGGCGACACGAACGTCACGTTCGCCGACGTCGACTGGCCCCGGTTCGCCGCCGCGTTCACCTCCCGGCGGCCGAGCCCGCTGCTGGCCGGGATCCCGGACGCCGTCCCCGCGCCGGAAACCTCAGCGACCGGTGGTCTCGTCGGCCGGCTGCGCGGGCTGACCCCGGCGGTCGCCGACGAGGTGCTGCTGCAGCTCGTCCGTGACCAGGCCGCCGCGGTGCTCGGGCACACGAGCGCGGCCGCCGTCGCGCCGGACCGCGCGTTCCAGGAGATCGGCTTCGACTCGCTGACCGCGATCGAGCTGCGGGACGCCCTGCGCGCGGAGACCGGGCTCGCCCTGCCCGCGACGCTCGTCTACGACTGGCCGACGCCGGCCGCGCTCGCCGGTCACCTGCGGGCCGGCGTCCTCGGCGACGCCGTCACCGAAACCACCACGACAACGGCCGCGGCGGCCGACGAGCCGATCGCCATCGTCGCGATGAGCTGCCGGTACGCGGGCGGGATCGCGTCGCCGGAAGACCTGTGGCGCCTGGTGTCCGGCGGCGCGGACGCGGTCTCCGGCTTCCCCGCCGACCGCGGCTGGGACCTCGAAAACCTCTACGACGCCGACCCCTCGCGGCTCGGCTCGGTCAGCGTCACCGAAGGCGCTTTCCTCGACGCGGCAGGCGGTTTCGACGCCGGGTTCTTCGGCATCTCGCCGCGCGAGGCCCTCGCGATGGACCCGCAGCAGCGGCTCCTGCTGGAGCTGACGTGGGAGGCGTTCGAGCGCGCGGGCATCGACCCGGCTTCGGTCCGGGGGAGCCGGACCGGCGTGTTCGCCGGCACCAACAGCCACGACTACACGACGCTGCTCCTCGGCTCGGCCGACACCCTCGAAGGTCACATCGCGACCGGCAACGCGGCGAGCGTCGCCTCGGGCCGGCTCGCTTACACCTTCGGCTTGGAGGGCCCGGCCGTCTCGGTCGACACGGCGTGCTCGTCTTCGCTGGTCGCGCTGCACCTGGCCGTCCAGTCGCTGCGGCTCGGCGAATGCTCGATGGCGCTGGCGGGCGGCGTCACGGTGATGGCGACGCCGGGTACGTTCGTGGAGTTCAGCCGCCAGCGCGGCCTCGCCGCCGATGGCCGCTGCAAGGCGTTCGCCGAGGCCGCGGACGGCACGGCGTGGGGCGAAGGCGCGGGCCTGGTCCTGCTCGAACGGCTCTCGGACGCCGAGCGCAACGGACACCGCGTGCTGGCCGTGGTCCGCGGCTCGGCGGTCAACTCCGACGGTGCGTCCAACGGCCTCACCGCGCCGAACGGCCCGGCCCAGCAGCGCGTCATCCGCGCGGCACTGGCCGATGCCGGTTTGTCCACTTCGGACGTCGACGTGGTCGAAGCCCACGGCACCGGAACCACTTTGGGCGACCCGATCGAGGCCCAGGCGCTCCTGGCCACCTACGGCCAAGACCGTGAGACGCCGTTGTGGCTCGGCTCGGTCAAGTCCAACATCGGCCACACCCAGGCCGCGGCGGGCGTCGCCGGCGTGATCAAGATGGTGATGGCGATGCGGCACGGCGTGCTGCCGCGGACGCTGCACGTCGACGCGCCCTCGTCGCACGTGGACTGGACGGCGGGTGCCGTCGAGCTGCTGACCGAGTCGCGCGAGTGGAGAGCCGACCGCCCGCTGCGGGCCGCGGTCTCGTCGTTCGGCATGAGCGGCACCAACGCGCACACCGTACTGGAAGCCGTTCCCCAGCAAGAGCTTTCGCCTCTGGCTGAGTCAGGCCCGGTTCCGTGGGTGCTCTCGGCTCGTTCGGCCGAGGCCCTGCGCGGCCAGGCGCAGGCTCTGCTCGGGGTGGCCGGTACTCCGGCGGACATCGGCTTCTCCCTGATCGCCACCCGGGCTTCCCTGCCGCACCGCGCCGTCGTGACCGGCGACTTCGCCGAGGGTCTGACCGCGCTGGCCGAGGGCACCCCGGCGGCGAACGTCGTCACCGGCGTGGCCGGGGCGCCGGGCAAGGTCGCCTTGGTCTTCCCCGGTCAGGGCTCCCAGTGGGCCGGAATGGCACTCGAACTCGCGGAGTCTTCGCCGGTCTTCGCTGCCCGCCTCGACGAGTGCGCGGCTGCGCTGGACTCCTTTGTGGACTGGCAGCTCCGTGACGTGCTCGCCGACGCGGAGGCGCTGAGCCGGGTCGACGTCGTGCAGCCCGCGTTGTTCGCGGTGATGGTGTCGCTGGCGGAGTTGTGGCGCTCGTTCGGCGTGGTCCCGGACGCCGTCGTCGGCCACTCCCAGGGTGAGATCGCCGCCGCGGTGGTGTCCGGTGCGCTGTCCCTTGAGGACGGTGCCCGCGTGGTTGCTCTGCGGAGCAAGGCGATCCTCGCGCTGGCCGGCCGTGGCGGAATGGTCTCGGTGGCCGCCTCCCGCGAAGCCGTCGAAGAACGGCTGACCGACGGCCTCTCGATCGCCGCCGTCAACGGCCCGGCCGCGGTCGTGGTCTCCGGCGAGCCGCGGTCGCTCGACGAGCTGATCGCCTCCTGCGAAGCCGACGGCATCCGCGCCAAGCGGGTCCCCGTGGACTACGCGTCGCACTCGGCGCAGGTCGAGCAGCTGCGTGACGAACTCCTCGACGTGCTGGCCCCGATCGCTCCTCGCGTGGGCGAGATCGCCTTCATCTCGACGGTGACGGGGGAGTGGAACGAAGAGGTCGACGCCGAGTACTGGTACACCAACCTGCGCAGCACCGTCCGTCTCGACACGGCGATCGAGCGGTTGAAGAGCGAGGGCTTCGGCACGTTCGTCGAGGCCTCGCCGCACCCGGTCCTGACGATGGCGCTGGGCGAAGACGTTGTGGCGCTGGGAAGTCTGCGCCGCGACGACGGGGGATTGACCCGCTTCCACACCGCGCTGGCCGAGGCGCACGTCCACGGGGTCACCGTCGACTGGACCCCGGCCTTCCGGGACGCCCGGGTCGTCGACCTCCCGACGTACGCCTTCCAGCGCAAGCAGTACTGGCCCCGACCGGCCACCCGCACCGGCGACGCCTCCGGGCTCGGCCTCGGCGTCGTCGAGCACCCGCTGCTCGGCGCCGCGGTCACCCTCGCCGAGGAAGACCGGCTCGTCCTCACCGGACGGCTCTCCCGGCAGACGCACCCCTGGCTCGCCGACCACGAGGTCCTCGGCACCGCGCTGCTGCCCGGCACGGCGTTCGCCGAACTCGCCATCCACGCGGGCGACCACACCGGCTGCGGCACCGTCGAAGAACTCACCCTCGGGGCGCCGCTGGCCGTGCCCGCCACCGGCGGCGTCCAGCTCCAGCTCGTCGTCGAGGCGCCGGGCGAGGACGGCCGTCGCGCCCTGACCATCAGCTCCCGCCCGGACCGTCCCGGCGCCCGCTGGACGCGGCACGCCCAAGGCGTCCTGGCCCTCGACGCCCCGGAAGCCGAGCTCCTGCCCGACTGGCCGCCCGCCGGCGCGGAGGCGCTCGACGTCGAGGCCCACTACACCGCGCTCGCCAACGCCGGTTACCACTACGGACCCGCCTTCCGCGGCCTGCGCGCCGCGTGGCGCCGCGACGGAGACGTCTTCGCCGAGGTGGAGCTGCCGGGAACCGACGCGTTCGCCGTGCACCCGGCCCTGCTCGACGCCGCCCTGCACGCACTCGGCCTCGGCGGGTTCTTCCCCGACGACGGCCAGGCCCGCCTCCCGTTCGCGTTCACCGACGTGAGCCTGTTCGCCACCGGGGCGAGCGCCCTGCGCGTGCGGCTGAGCCAGGCGGGTCCGAACGCGGTGTCGGTCGTGGCCACCGACCCGGCAGGCAACCCGGTGGCAAGCATCGGCTCGCTGGCGTTCCAGGTCGCGTCCACGGTGGACGACGTGCCGGACGCCCTCTTCCGCACCGAGTGGACACCGGTCACCACGACCGGCGAAGCGCCCGGATTCGCGTGGCTGACCGGATCCTTGACGGACCTCGCCGAGGTGCCGGCCGCGGTGGTCCTGCCGGTCACCGGCGCCGACCCGCACGCCGTCGCGGCGCACGTCCTCGCGACCGCGCAGGAGTGGCTGGCCGACGACCGGTTCGCGGCGGCCCGGCTGGTGGTGCTCACCACCGGCGCGCTCGCCGCCCTGCCCGGCGACCCGGTACCCGCGTTGGCGCAGTCCCCGGCGTGGGGCCTGATCCGTTCGGCCCAGTCGGAAAACCCCGGCCGCTTCGTGCTCCTCGACCTCGACGACCGTTCCGACGCGGCCGCCGCCATCGGCACCGCGCTGGCGTCCGGGGAACCGCAGTCGGCCGCCCGCGCGGGGACAGTGCTCGTCCCGCGCCTGGCCCGCCCGGCCACGGAACTGAAGCTGCCCGGCGCTGGGCAGGCACGCCCGGAACTGGCCTCGCCCGGCGCCTGGCGCGTCGGCACCACCGGCACCGGCACCCTCGACGGCCTCACCACCCTCCCGGCGCCGGAAGCCGAAGCCGCACTCGGGCCCGACGAGATCCGCGTCGAGGTCCGCGCGGCCGGCCTGAACTTCCGCGACGTCCTGATCACCCTCGGCATGTACCCGGGCCAGGCCCTGATGGGTGGCGAGGCCGCCGGCACCGTCCTCGAAACGGGCGAACAGGTCCGCGGCCTGACCGCCGGCGACCGCGTGACCGGCCTGTTCACCGGCGCACTCGGCGCGATCGCGGTCACCGACCACCGCCTGGTCACCCCGATGCCGGACGGCTGGAGCTTCGCCGAAGCCGCATCGATCCCCGTCGCGTTCGCCACCGCCTACTACGGCCTGTTCGACCTCGGCGGCCTCGAAGCGGGCCAGTCCGTACTCGTGCACGCGGCCGCCGGCGGCGTCGGCATGGCGGCCGTCCAGCTCGCCCGCCACCGCGGCGCCGAGGTCTTCGCGACCGCGAGCACCGGGAAGCACGACGTGCTGACGGAAATGGGTCTCGACGCCATCCACATCGGAGACTCCCGGTCACTGTCCTTTGAGGACCACTTCCGCAAGGTGACCAACGGACACGGCGTCGACGTCGTGCTCGACGCCCTCGCCGGCGAATTCGTCGACGCCTCCCTCCGGCTGCTGCCCCGCGGCGGACGGTTCGTCGAGATGGGCAAGGCCGACCTCCGCGACGCCGCCGAAGTCGCGCGGGTCCACGAAGGCGTCCTCTACCGGGCGTTCGACCTGATCGAAGCCGGACCCGAACGCCTGCAGGAGATCCTGCGTGAACTGGCCGGGCTGTTCGAAGCCGGCGCACTCACCCCGCTGCCGCGGCGAACCTGGGACCTGCGGCAGGTGCCGGAGGCGTTCCGGTTCATCAGCCAGGCCCGGCACGTCGGCAAGAACGTCGTCACGCTGCCGCGCTCGCTCGACCCGGCCGGCACCGTGCTCGTCACCGGCGGCACCGGCACGCTCGGCGCCCGCGTCGCGCGCCACCTCGTGACCGCGCACGGCGTCCGGCGGCTGCTGCTGGTCAGCCGCCGCGGCCCGGACGCGCCGGGCGCGACTGAACTCGCGAACGACCTGACCGCGCTGGGCGCCGAGGTGACGATCGCCGCGTGCGACGCCGCCGATCGCGACGCACTGGCCGAGCTGCTGGCCGGCCGCACGCTGACCGGCGTCGTGCACACGGCGGGCGTCCTCGCCGACGGCCTGCTCACCGGCCTCGACCCGGCCCGCCTCGACGAGGTGCTGCGGCCCAAGGTCGACGCGGCCGTCAACCTGCACGAGCTCACGCGGAACATGGACCTGGCGCTGTTCGTGCTCTTCTCGGCCGCCGCGGGCGTGTTCGGCACGGCCGGGCAGGGCAACTACGCGGCCGCCAACACCGCGCTCGACGCACTGGCCGCGCACCGCCGCGCCCTCGGCCTGCCGGGTGTCTCCCTGGCCTGGGGCCTGTGGGCGGAGGCCAGCGGCATGACCGGCCACCTCGGCGCCACCGACCTGGCGCGGATGTCGCGGGGCGGCATGACCGGGCTGTCCGACGCCGACGGGCTGGCGCTGTTCGACGCGGCCATCGCCCGCGGCGAGACCTTGGCGATCCCGGCCCGGCTCGACCTCTCGGCGTCGAACGGTCCGGTGCCGCCGCTGCTGCGCGGGCTCGTCCGCGCCACCCGCCGCGCCGCCACCACGACCGCGTCGAGCGACGGCGGACTGACCGCCCGGCTGCAGACGCTGCCCGCCGCCGAGCGCGACCGGCGGCTGCTGGAGCTGGTCCGCGACCACGTCGCCGCGGTGCTCGGCCACGACACCGCCGACGAGATCGAACCCGGCCGCTCGTTCGCCGAACTCGGCTTCGACTCGCTGACCGCCGTCGAGCTGCGCAACCGGCTCGGCGCCGCGACCGGGCTGCGCCTGCCGGCGACGCTGGTGTTCGACCACCCGGCGCCGGCGGCGCTCGTGGCCCTGCTGCGGACCGAACTGTTCGGTGCCGCCGCGGAACAGCCGACCCAGGTCGTGACCGCCGCATCCGGCGACGACCCGGTCGTCATCGTGGCGATGAGCTGCCGCTACCCGGGTTCGGTCGCGTCGCCGGAGGACCTGTGGTCCCTTGTGGACGGTGGCGTCGACGCGATCACGCCGTTCCCCGCCGACCGCGGCTGGGACCTCGATGGCCTGTACCACCCGGAACCCGGCACGCCCGGCCGCATCTACACGCGCAACGGCGGTTTCGTCCGCGACGCCGACCGCTTCGACCCGGAGCTGTTCGAGATCGCGCCGCGCGAGGCGCTGACCATGGACCCGCAGCAGCGCCTGCTGCTCGAAGCGACGTGGGAAGCCTTCGAGCGCGCCGGCATCGACCCGACGTCGGCCCGGGGCAGCCGGACCGGCGTGTTCATCGGCGCGGCGACGTCCGGCTACGGCACGGGCGCGGCGACCGACGGCCTCGAAGGGCACCTGATGACCGGCGGGACGTCGTCGGTGGCGTCGGGCCGGCTGTCGTACGTGTTCGGGCTGGAGGGCCCGTCGCTGACGGTGGACACGGCGTGTTCGTCGTCGCTGGTGGCGTTGCACCTGGCGGTGCAGGCCCTGCGGCGCGGCGAATGCGACCTGGCGCTCGCCGGCGGCGTGACGGTGATGCCGACCCCCGGCGTCCTGCTCGCGTTCAGCCAGCAGCGCGGTCTCGCCGAAGACGGCCGGATCAAGGCGTTCGCCGAGGGCGCGGACGGCACCAGCATGGCCGAAGGCATCGGTATGCTGCTGGTGGAGCGCCTCTCGGACGCGCGGCGCAACGGTCACGAGGTGTTGGCCGTGGTGCGCGGTTCGGCGGTGAATTCGGACGGCGCGTCGAACGGCCTGACGGCGCCGAACGGCCCGTCGCAGCAGCGGGTCATCCGCGCCGCGCTGGCCGACGCGGGCTTGACTCCGTCCGAAGTGGACGCGGTGGAAGCACACGGCACCGGCACCAAGCTCGGTGACCCGATCGAAGCGCAGGCGCTGCTGGCCACCTACGGTCAGGACCGGTCGACGCCGCTGCTGCTGGGTTCGGTGAAGTCGAACCTGGGGCACACCCAGGCCGCCGCCGGGGTCGCGGGCGTCATCAAGATGGTGATGGCGATGCGCAATGGTGTGCTGCCGCGGACATTGCACGTCGACACGCCTTCGTCGCACGTGGACTGGACGGCCGGAGCGGTGGAGCTGCTGACCGAGCCGCGCGAGTGGCCGTCGGACCGTCCCCGGCGGGCGGGAGTTTCGTCGTTCGGCATCTCCGGCACCAACGCGCACACGATCCTGGAGCAGGCACCGGACGCCGTCACCGAGGATCGCGCGCCGGTTTCCGGTCCGGTGCCGTGGGTGTTGTCGGCGAAGAGCCCGGCGGCACTGCGGGCGCAGGCCGCCCGCCTGCACGGATTCCTCGGCGACGAGGTACCCGCCGACGTCGCGCTGAGCCTGGCCACCACCCGCGCCGACCTCGGCCACCGCGCCGCGGTCGTCGGCGAGAGTGCCCCCGATCTCCTGGCCGGACTGTCCGCGATCGCCGACGGCGACCCGGGCGCCCTCACCGGCACCGGCACCCCCGGCCGCTTGGCGGTGCTGTTCACCGGCCAGGGCGCGCAGCGGGCCGGGATGGGCCGCGAGCTGTACGCCCGGTTCCCGGTGTTCGCGGCAGCGTTCGACGAGGCCTGCGCCCTGCTCGACACCGACGTGCCGCTGGCCGAGGTGATCGAGACGGATCTGCTCGACCGGACCGGCTACGCGCAGCCCGCGATCTTCGCCCTCGAGGTCGCGCTGTTCCGGCTCGTCGAGTCGTGGGGAGTCCGGCCGGACTTCGTGGCCGGGCACTCGATCGGCGAGCTGGCCGCCGCGCACGTCGCGGGCGTGCTCTCGCTGCCCGACGCGTGCAAGCTGGTCACCGCCCGCGCAACCCTGATGCAGTCCCTCCCCGAGGGCGGCGCGATGGTGGCAATCGCCGCTCCGGAGGCCGAGGTCCGGGCCGCACTGGCCGGTGACCGGGCCACGCTGGTCGGCGAGCGGGCCGAGCCGGCAGACGAGGCCACGCTGCCCGGCGGCCGGGCCGAGCTGGCTGACCAAGCCACGCTGACCGGCGACCGGGCCGAGCTGGCCAACCAGGCCACGCTGACCGGCCACCGGGCCACGCTGGCCAACCAGGCCACGCCGATCGGCGAGCGGGCCGACCTGGCGGACGAGGGCACGCTGACCGGCGACCGGGCCGAGCTGGCTGACCAAGCCACCCTGACCGGCCACCGGGGCGCGCTGGCCAACCAGGCGACGCCGACCGGCGACCGGGCTGAGCTGGCCGACCGGGCTGAGCTGGCTGGGGATCGCGCCGAGCTGACCAGTGGCTGGGCTGAGCCGGCTGCCGACCGGGCTGAGCATGCCGGTGACCGGGCCGGGAAGACCGGCGCCGGTGCCGCACTGCCCGGCGATCGAGCCGAGCAGGTCGGCAACCGGGCCGACCGGGCCGGCGACCGTGTCGGCATCGCCGCGGTCAACGGTCCCCGCAGCACCGTCATCTCCGGCGACGAAACCGCCGTGCTCGCCATTGCCGCCGAGTTCGCCGCCCGTGGGGTCAAGACCAAGCGGCTCCGCGTCAGCCACGCCTTCCACTCGCCGCTCATGGACCCCATGCTCGCCGACTTCCGCGCGGTCGCCGAAACCCTCACGTACCACCCGGCGCAGATACCGGTGATCTCGAATGTGAGCGGTGCTCTCGCCGAGCCGTACACCGCGGAGTACTGGGTGCGCCACGTGCGCGAAGCCGTCCGGTTCGCCGATGCCGTGCACACGCTCACCGAGCAAGGCGCGAGCACGTTCCTCGAGCTCGGCCCCGACGGCGTGCTGTCCGCGATGGCTGCCGAGAGCACTGATCTCCCTTCGGTCCCGACGCTCCGCGACGGCGAGAACGAGCCCCGTGCGCTGGTCGCGGCGTTCGCCCGCCTCCGCGTCGCCGGCTTCCCGCTCGACACCGCCGCCCTGCTCGAAGGGGCCCGAAGGACCGCGCTGCCGACCTACGCCTTCCAACGGTCGCGGTTCTGGCTCGAACCCGCGGCAAAGACCGAAAGCGACAGCGGCTTCTGGGCCGCAGTCGACGCGGGCGACCTCGGACTCGACGACCAGGCCATGGCGGCGCTCGACCGCTGGCGCTCATCGTCCACAGTGGACACCTGGCGTTACCGCGTCACCTGGCGACCGCTCGCCGAGACCACGGGACGCCTGACCGGCCGCTGGCTCATCCTCGGCACGAACGAGCTCGCCGAGCAGGTCGCCCAGGCACTGAAAGCGCACGGCGCCGAGCCGATCATCGAGTCCGGCCGCCGCGAAAGGGCCGCGTTGACGACCCTGCTCCGCGACCACGCCGACGTCGAAGGAGTCGTGTCCCTGCTGGCGATCGAACAAGACGCGGAGACCGGGCTCGCCGCCAACCTGGTGCTCACGCAGGCTTTCGCCGACTCCGGCATCCCGGCCCGCCTGTGGTGCCTCACCCAGGGCGCGGCCAAGGACGTCACCCAGCCCGGCCAGGCCACGACCTGGGGCTTCGGCCGGATCGCGGCCCTCGAGCTGCCGTCCGGCTGGGGCGGCCTCGCCGACCTGCCCGAGACGTTCGACGCGGCGGCCGGAGCCCGGCTCGCGGCCGTGCTCGCCGACGGCACCGAGGATGAGGTCGCCCTCCGCCCGGACGGCGTCTTCGCCCGCCGGCTCGCGCCCGCCCCGCCCGGGGAGACGCGGGATTGGCGCCCGCGCGGCACGGTGCTGATCACCGGCGGCACCGGCGCGCTCGGCGCCGCGGTCGCCCGTGAACTCGCCGCCACCGGAGCCGAACACCTCGTGCTCACCGGCCGTCGCGGCGCCCAGGCACCGGGCGCGGCCGAGCTGGCCTCGGAGCTGTCCGCCCTCGGCGTCCGCGTCACCCTCGCCACCTGCGACGCGGCCGACCGGGATGCGCTCGAGAAGGTCATCGCGGCCATCCCGGCCGACCTGCCGCTGACCGCGGTCGTGCACGCGGCCGGCACCGGCCAGAACGGCCCGCTCACCGCGATCACGCCCGGGGAGGTGACCGCGGTGCTGGCCGGCAAGGTGGCCGGCGCCCGGCACCTCGACGAGCTGACCCGCGACCGCGACCTCGACGCGTTTGTCCTCTTCTCCTCGATCTCCGGCGTGTGGGGCAGCGGCGAGCAGGCGGTTTACGGTGCGGCGAACGCGTTCCTCGACGCGCTCGCCGAAGAACGCCGCGGCCGCGGGCTCACCGCGACCGCGATCGCGTGGGGCCCGTGGGCCGAATCCGGGATGGCGGCCGACGACGGCGCGGTGCGGATGCTGCGCGGGCGCGGCCTCCCGCCGATGGAACCCGCGCTCGGCGTCACGGCCTTCCGCCGGGCGCTCGCGGCGGACGACACCGCCGTCGTGGTCGCCGACGTCGACTGGGCCAAGTTCGCGCCGGTCTTCACCGCGGCCCGGCCCCGGCCGGTCCTGGCCGACCTCCCGGCGGTGCGCGCCGTGCTCACCGAGGCCGAGCCCGAGGAGACCGGGTTCGCTTCGATGTCCATTCAGGACCGGCCGAAGGCGCTGCTCACCCTGGTCCTCGACCAGGTCGCGGGCGTCCTCGGACACTCGGTGCAGGCGATCGGGCCGGAACGCGCTTTCAAGGAGCTCGGCTTCGACTCGCTGATGGCGGTCGAGCTGCGCAACCGGCTCGCCACCGGAACCGGGCTGAGCCTGCCGGCGTCGCTGGCTTTCGACCACCCGACCGCGGCCGACCTGGCCGAGGAGCTGGACCGGCGGCTGGGCGGCGGCGAGACGGGCGGCGTCCGGCTCCTCGACGAGCTCGACCGGCTGGAAGCCGCCTTCGAAACCGTCACCGAGTCCGAATTGGACGGTATTTCCGCGCGCGGCGAGGTCACCGCGCGCCTGAAGGGTTTCCTCGCGCGCTGGAGCGACCTGTCCGGCGAGACCGGCGGCACCGACCTCGGCGGCGCCAGCGACGACGAGCTCTTCGACTTCATCGACAACACCTTCCGGACCTCGTGAAAGACAGTGGGGCGGCCATGGCCAACGAGCAGAAACTCCGTGACTACCTCAAGTTCGTCACGGCCGATCTGAAGGACACCCGCGACCGGCTCGCCGACGTCGAGGCCCGGGACCGGGAGCCCGTCGCGATCGTGGCCATGAGCTGCCGCTACCCCGGCGGCGTCGGCTCGCCCGAAGACCTGTGGCAGCTGGTCGAATCCGGCACCGACGCGATCGGCGGCTTCCCGGCCGACCGCGGCTGGCCCGCTGGTTCGTTCCAGGGCGGTTTCCTCTACGGGGCAGGCGAATTCGACGCCGGTTTCTTCGGCATCTCGCCCCGCGAGGCCCTCGCGATGGACCCCCAGCAGCG
This sequence comes from Amycolatopsis sp. NPDC049159, assembly GCF_040648295.1. Lineage (NCBI taxonomy): Bacteria > Bacillati > Actinomycetota > Actinomycetes > Pseudonocardiales > Pseudonocardiaceae > Amycolatopsis > Amycolatopsis sp. NPDC049159. The sequence continues at coordinate 1,710 of NZ_JBEZDL010000014.1, read as the reverse complement.
GCTGCTGCTGGAGACGTCGTGGGAGCTGCTGGAGCGGGCCGGGATCGCGCCGAAGTCGTTGAAGCGCAGCAGTACCGGTGTGTTCGTCGGCGGCGCGGCTTCCGGTTACGGCACGTCCGCGGGTGACGACGAGGAGGTCGCGGGTTACCTGCTCACCGGGACCGCGGGCAGCGTGCTGTCCGGGCGGCTGTCCTACCACCTCGGGCTGGAGGGGCCGTCGGTCACGATCGACTCGGCGTGCTCGTCGTCGCTGGTCGCCCTCCACCTGGCCGCGCAGGCGTTGCGGCGCGGTGAATGCACCCTGGCGATCGCCGGTGGGGTGACCGTGATGGCCACCCCGGGCACGTTCGCCGAGTTCGACCGGCAGGGCGGCCTGGCGGCGGACGGTCGCTGCAAGGCGTTCGCCGACGCCGCCGACGGCACCGGCTGGGCCGAGGGTGTCGGCATGCTGCTGGTCGAACGGCTGTCGGACGCGCGGCGCCTCGGCCACCCGGTCCTGGCGGTCCTGCGCGGTTCGGCGGTCAACTCCGACGGCGCGTCGAACGGCCTCACCGCCCCCAACGGCCCCTCCCAGCGCCGCGTCATCACGGCCGCACTCGCCGCGGCGCGACTGTCCACATCGGACGTCGACGTCGTCGAGGCGCACGGCACGGGTACTTCGCTCGGCGACCCGATCGAAGCGCAGGCGCTGCTCGAAACCTACGGCCAGGACCGCTCGACCCCGTTGTGGCTGGGGTCGGTGAAGTCGAACATCGGGCACACGCAGTCGGCGTCCGGGGTGGCGGGCGTGATCAAGATGGTCATGGCGATGCGACATGGCTTGCTGCCACGCACTTTGCACGCCGAGGAACCGTCGTCGCAAGTGGACTGGTCCGCCGGTGCGGTGGAACTGCTGACTTCGGCGCGGGAATGGATTGTTGATCGGCCGCGCCGGGCGGCGGTGTCGTCGTTCGGGATCTCCGGGACGAACGCGCACGTGATCCTCGAAGAGGGGGAGTCCGAGGCGCCTTCGTCGACCGCGGTGACGGGTCCGGTGCCGTGGCTGATCTCGGCCCGCGGCGCGGACGCTTTGCGCGCACAGGCCGCGGCGCTCGTTCCCGTTGCTGACGCAGGCCTCCCGGACGTGGGCGCGGCATTGTTGAAGGGGCGTACGGCGTTCGAGGACCGGGCCGTCGTGGTCGGTGCCTCGGCTGAGGAGATGCGGGCCGGGCTGGAAGCCCTGGCTTCCGGGGGAAGTTCTCCGAACTTGGTGCACGGCAGCGTGGTGCCGGGTGCGCTGGCGGTGCTGTTCACCGGCCAGGGTGCGCAACGGGTCGGTATGGGCCGCGGTCTCTATGCGCGTTTCCCCGTCTTTGCCGAGGCTTTCGACGCCGTGCTCGCCCACTTCGACCCCTCGCTTCGCGAGGCCTTCGACGACGCTGAGCTGCTCAACCGCACGGAGTTCACCCAGCCGGCGTTGTTCGCCGTCGAGGTGGCGCTGTTCCGCTTGGTCGAGTCGTTCGGCGTCCGCCCGGATTTCGTGGCTGGCCACTCGATCGGCGAGATTTCGGCCGCCCACGTCGCCGGCGTCTTGTCCCTGGAGGACGCTTGCCGCCTGGTCTCGGCCCGTGCGTCGCTGATGCAGGCCCTCCCCGCCGGTGGCGCGATGGTCTCGATCGCCGCCCCCGAGTCGGAGATCACCCTGACCGAGGGCGTCTCGATCGCCGCGGT